>QHOR01000333.1 GCA_003219395.1 Verrucomicrobiota bacterium
AGAGATCTTCAAAAAACAGGCTGACGGGACATGGAAGGTCGAAGCCGATATTTGGAATTCCGACCTTCCCGCGTCCGCGCCAGCGGCTCCCGAGAAAAAGTGACCCGAGCCGGACCCGTAACCACAGAAGCTGACAGCCAATAGGAACACGTATGCCAATCACTGCCTTCAACAGTTTCACTGACGGCCTCGAGGCGAATCGAAGGAGCCGCGAACACTTCATTACTAACATCAATCTGGAAGATGATCGTCTGTGGGTGCCTTATGCGGATGGTGTCTGGTTCCAGCCGTGCTCCTTTAATGTCACGAGCGGAGGTTTCAGCGTCGTTCTGAAAGGTCTCCCAGGCTCTGTAGTGGGAACTCATTACCACGTCGGCACCGTTCATGGCTACACGATGCGCGGTCATTGGCGGTACCTGGAGCATGACTGGATTGCAAAGCCGGGAACTTACATTTACGAACCCGCCGGGGAAGCTCACACGCTGGTAATTACCGAAGAGTCACCTGAGCCGATGGTGACTCTGTTCGTGGTGGGAGGCGGCCTCATCTATCTGGACAAAGCGGTGAATGGTGACTTTGCTGCCTACGAGGATGGATTCTCTCTTCTCGAGCTGACTCGGAAGTACTATCGCGGGGCTGGTATGGATGTGCGAGAGCTGGACGCGCTTATTCGTGAGGCAACCAATGACTCTCGAAAATCTGAATAGCTCATTCACGCCATCAGCTGGAGATAACAAAGAAAGACGCTAAATGAAAAATACTATCTTGATGTCGTTCCTGGCGCTCGTATGCACGACAGCATACGCTCAAGATTCAACGAAAAATGAGGAAACGCTTTGGAAACTCGAACACGACTACTGGCGCTATGTTGAAGCCAATGATCTGGCTGCTTATTCAAATCTGTGGCACAAAGATTTCCTGGGCTGGCCGTCGGTAAGCGCTGCGCCGGTTCGCAAAGAACACATCACCGACTGGATTACGTCTCAAACCGGCAAAGGCCTGGCGTTCAAAACGGTTGAATTTAAACCAGCGGCGGTTCAGGTGACTGGGGATGTGGCGATGGTGTGTTACTGGATCACGTTGCGGTGGGTCGATAAGGATGGGAACGGACCATCGCAAACGGTCCGTATCACCCACGCGTGGCGGAAAACCGCAGACGAGTGGCAAATCATAGGTGGCATGTCCATGGCGGAGGCCAATTCGCCGAAATCGCTTTGACACCTGGATGAACTGGGAAATTCCTCGCAGCGGTCGGGCAGCTAGCGGCCGTCTTCGTTCGAATCCGGTCCCTCGTTTATCTTGCTGCTCAAATCAGGAGCAGACAGACAAGTGCCGGGAAGTCAGCTGCTGAACTGACGTGTTTGTTGATCCCATAGTCGCTGACGTCGGTCTCCCAACAGTCGCGCTTTACCTACCGTTCGCGAGGCTTGCGCTGGTGCGCATCATATTTATCGACGATCGGACGATTACTGCTTGTCGTATACCGAGGTGTTTTTGAATGTTTTGCCGTGCTCGTCCGTTCCTTTTGCTGTTACGGTGCGGGACTTGCCATCGGCTGCTACGACAATGTGCCCGGTGGCGGTTGTCTTGCCATCTTTCTTGACGGTGAACTTCAATGTTTGTGCGTCAGTTTTCTTGTACGAACGCATATCTGACGTTGGGTCGCCGGTAACAGCATAGTCTTTTCCATCGAACTTACCCATCCACTCATTATGTATTGGTTTACCGCTGGCGTCAGTGCCATCGATGGTAACTTTCACCTGGTCGCCGGAAGTCTCATAAACAACGGTGGTAAGCTTGTCCATGCCAGGAGCAGTCTTCGTTTTGGTCTCGTTTAGCTTCCACGTGCCCATATTCGGGTCGTCGGCGGCGAAGCACGCTGCCCCCGCGAAAAAACAAAGCGCCAGAATTAATCCAACAGTTCTTATCTTCATGCGTCCATCGAGCATGGATTTTCAGGTCCCGTCAATCTTTCTTTTAAACTAACAGAGGGCGGTAAGAAACCCGCTATCATGCGCTGGCGTAATCGCCGATCGCCTTAGCGACATCGAGCGTAGACGCGTTCCCGCCCATATCATACGTGCGCACCTTTCCTTCCGCGATGACGCGCGCGATGGCCGACTCCAGACGCGTCGCCATTTCGTTTTCCTTGAGCCAGTCGAACATAAGTTTCGCGGTTAGTAACATCGCGATCGGATTGACCTTGTGTTGGCCCGCGTATTTCGGCGCTGAACCGTGTGTCGGTTCAAAAACAGCATAGCTATCACCGAGATTTGCGCTGGGCGCGAAGCCGAGTCCGCCTACAAGGCCCGCGCATAGATCGCTGACGATATCGCCGAACATATTTTCCGCGACTAACACTGAGTAATCCTGCGGATTCTTGAACATCCACATGCAGATGGCGTCGATGTTCACTTCGTCTGCCCAGATGTCTGGGTAATTTTTTGCGACGTCGCGGAAACAGCGCGTCATCAAGCCCCCTGTTTCGCGCAGCACGTTCGGCTTTTCGATTAATGTCACGCGTTTGCGTCCAGTTTTCTTTGCATACTCGAACGCTTCCTTACAAATATTCGTACACCCCTGCACGCTCATAATGCGTGTGGAGAGCGCGATATTTTCCAATCCTGCTTTGTCCTTCCACTTCTTCATCTTCGCATTCGCGCACAGCGCGGTGTAAACCGACTCCGGCAACGGAAAAAACTCGACGCCCCCGTACATGCCCTCGGTATTTTCACGAAACACGACCTGATCGATTGGAACATCCGCTCCGCTCGGGTTCGTGATCTTGTTGCCGCGATAATTCAACGGGTTGCCTGGATAACTTTTACACGGCCGCATGTTGGTGTGGAGGTTGAACAACTGCCGCAACCCTACGATTGGCGAGAAATAGCTCAGCCCTTTGTCCTTGAGTTCCGGATTCAATTCCTCTTTGGCCTTGTCTTGCGCCTTGCTGGTGATCGCACCGAACAGCGCGCACGTAGTGTCCTTGAGCGCTTTCACTGTGCGATCGGGAAGCGCATTCCCTTCCGTGCACCAAAATTTCCAGCCAATATCGCAAGGCACGTATTCCGCATCGAATTTCATTCGATCGAGAACGACCCGCGCCGCTTCCATCACATCGTTGCCCACGCCGTCGCCTGGCATCCACGCAATTCTGTATTTAGCCATAGGAACGCGACTTTATCGGGGCCGATGCGAGTCGCAAGGATATCCGGTCACAAATTGTGATCGCTTTCGAGCGCGACCTGGCAATGATATCTTTTCGACGCTTGATTATTACAGACTGATAAACCGTCGCTGTTGGCGTCATGAAAAACAAGCCCCCACATGTCACTATCCTGACCATCCGTGAACAGAAGGTGGTGCTCGATAGTGACCTCGCTGCGGTTTATGGGGTCACGACGAAACGGCTCAATGAACAGTTTCGACGCAATCGGAAATGCTTCCCAGCAGATTTCGCATTCCGACTCACCGCGAATGAGTTCGAATCTTTGAGATCGCAAATTGCGACCTTCGACGAGGATACGCCGGGACGCGAAAGGAAGAGGTCGCAAATTGCGACCAGTTCAAAAGCGCAGGTCACGGCGAACTCGCTAACTGGTCGCTAATTGCGACCAGTTCGGGGAAGCATCTAGGAAAGGCCTATCGACCATGGGCGTTTACTGAACACGGCGCACTTCAGGCCGCGAACATTCTCCGAACAGATCGTGCCATTGCAATGAGCGTCTATGTGATTCGAGCTTTCATCAAACAGCGGGAAAAAGTG
>QHOR01000078.1:0-365 GCA_003219395.1 Verrucomicrobiota bacterium
TAGCAGGCACGGCTCGCCGAGCCCTCCCAAACGGCGCGCCGTCAGGCAAACGCGTGCTTCTGTGGCCAGACACATTTTGCAACTTCTTCCATCCGGAAATAGCGAAAGCAGCGGTCGAGACACTGGAAGGCGCCGGATTTGATGTCGTCGTGCCGGAACCCGACCTTTGCTGCGGTCGCCCGCTCTACGACTATGGGATGCTCGACACGGCAAAGCGTTGGCTCTCACAAATCCTGACAACATTGCGCAGCGAAATTGAAGCGGGTACGCCAATGATCGGACTCGAGCCGAGTTGCACGGCAGTGTTCCGCGATGAGCTGATGGCTCTTTTCCCGCACCACGAACAGGCAATCCGACTCTCGCAG
>QHOR01000078.1:467-866 GCA_003219395.1 Verrucomicrobiota bacterium
CGGAACTATTCGACAAGCTGGGCCTTGACTTTGAAATCCTCGACGCGGGCTGCTGCGGTATGGCCGGCGCGTTCGGATTTGAGACTGATCATTATGATGTGTCGGTTGCCTGCGGCGAGCGTGTGCTGCTCCCGGCAGTGCGGTATGCACCAGAAGAGACGCTAATCATCGCTGATGGCTTTAGTTGCCGCGAGCAGATTCGCCAAACCACGGATCGCCGACCGCTGCATACCGCCCAGGTGTTGCAAATGGCGTCAAACGAACATGGCAGTGGATTTTCGGGGAATTTACCCAGACGGGAGCTTGTTGCCGTATGAACGAGAAACGTGAAGTTGTTGTGATTACCGGTGCTTCGGCAGGAGTCGGTCGCGCAACAGTTCGCAAATTTGCGAAGCATGG
>QHOR01000078.1:937-8754 GCA_003219395.1 Verrucomicrobiota bacterium
GCGCTCGTGTCCCCGGTAGACGTTGCCAATGCCGATCGCGTGGAAGCCGCCGCCGCTCAAATCGAGGCCGATCTGGGGGAAATCGACATTTGGATCAACAACGCCATGGCCTCGGTGTTTTCCCCGGTCAAGGAGATGACGCCCGAGGAATTTCGACGTGTGACGGAGGTGACTTATCTCGGTTGCGTTTATGGCACGCTTGCCGCCTTGAAACGGATGTTGCCGCGCAATCGCGGGACGATCGTGCAAATTGGCAGCGCACTGGCTTATCGAGGCATTCCATTGCAAGCAGCATACTGCGCTGGGAAGCACGCGATCCAGGGCTTCTGTGATTCGCTGAGGTGCGAGTTAATCCATGATAACAGCGGTGTGCGTTTGACGATGGTGCAATTGCCCGCTCTGAATACGCCGCAATTCGGCTGGGTAAAAAGCCGATTGCCACGCAAGGCGCAACCAGTACCACCAATCTTTCAGCCGGAAGTCGCGGCGGAAGCGATTTATTTCGCCGCGCACCATCCGCGTCGGGAATTTTATGTCGGCGCGCCGTCGGTTGCCGCGATCGTGGGAAACAAGTTTGCTCCCGGTTTGCTCGACCGGTACCTGGCTGCTACGGGGTACGAATCACAACAATATGATGGCTCTGAAGACCCAGATCGCCCGAATAACTTGTGGCAGCCGCTGTCCGGCGATCATGGAGCGCACGGCGCGTTCGACGCGCGCGCGACAGACTGCAGCCCGCAACTATGGACGAGCGAACATCGCTCCCTTATTGCGATTGGCGTGCTGACGCTTGCGGCCTCGGCGCTGATTGCGTTTTTCAGACGCAAAATGATTGGCTGATTGCCGACTAATCATTATTCCATGGTGTGCTTGCTCACCCTCTAAGATCAAAAAGGTGATGCTACAAGCGGCCGCTCCGCCTCGCTCACTGGAGGCAAGGAACGCTCCAATGCTGGGTGCGAACGCTTCCTGGTCCCACATATGGAACATTCATAAGCGCTACAAAACGCGTGGCGAAACTAGTCAGCTTTGATGAAGCTGATGTCACCGCTGCGTTCAACGCGCGCAACTTTTATTTTCGATACATCTTCAATGGCTGCTTCGAGACGCATGTCTTCTTCCAGGTCATGTTCGGAAATGTGGTTCCAAAGCATGTTTTTGTGTTGCAATCTGCCATTCTGAACCAACACCGCCGGCGCTCCTTTCACCACGATCCCCAAAGTATGTGAATAGTACGCCGCCAGGCTGAGCAGCCGGTGAAGTAACACCAGAACGAATCCAACACCAAGCGTGGGAAAAAAAGGGGCTGACCCGTTAATGGCGCGTGCTAACACGGAAGCGATGATGACGATTAGAGCAGCATCGAATGCCGTTTTTTCGGCGAGAGAGCGCTTACTGCTAAGTCGCACCATCACCAGCGTCGCAGCGAAGACAATGACACCGCGCACTGAACACTGCAGGAATGTTAGTTGCTTAGCTTCCAGCCCCAAACCAAGTAACGTATTGACCGATAGTGAGGTATTCATACTTGAATCCTATCACCACAGGCAAGCCATTCGATTTTGCCTCGGGTGGCCGGCGCCGGCTGCTAGCCGATTTTGGAGACGGTCAATTGTTCGCAGCTCTTGAACGAGACATTGGTCGCTCGGATCTCGCTGGTTCCGATAACAAAGATCTAAAAACAACAGAAGCTACGTAGCGACAAACGTAGTGGCAGCGGAAGCCTACTCGGAACGCGTTCTTTTTTTTCGTGCCGCCTTCGCTCCTTTTTTGCCAAGTGCCGTGCGCGTCTTTTTCGGCAGATGCGCGATCGTTCTCTTCCGTTGCGCGGCTTTAGCGGCTTTCTTGATATTTCGCTTTGCAGCGACGCGTTGTTTCCTAGTGGCCATGTATTAACGAATCATCTGTTGGCTAATGCACACACTTGGTCAGATCGGGATCAGCCATTCACGATTGTACCGCCGTTTGGATGCAAGACTTGACCAGTCATGTATGAAGAGTCGTCGGAGGCCAGAAACACATAACTTGGCGCGATTTCTTCGGGTTGGCCGGGTCGGCCGAGTGCAACGTCGGATCCAAAGGTTTCGACTTCTTTTGCCGAAAACGTCGACGGAATAAGTGGTGTCCAAATGGGGCCAGGGGCGACAGCGTTGACGCGAATCGCCTTGTCAGCCAATGCCTGCGAAAGCGAGCGCGAAAAGGAGGTTATCGCCCCTTTAGTCGAAGAATAGTCGAGCAGATGTGCGCTTCCTTTATAAGCCGTGACCGAACCCGTGTTGATGATCACAGAACCTTTCTTCAAGTGTTTGATAGCAGCCTTAACCATGAAAAAGAATGAAAAGATGTTCGTGCGAAATGTTCGTTCGAGCTGTGCTTCGGTGATTTTTTCGATGGATTCCTGCGGATGTTGTTCGGCAGCATTGTTTACAAGGATATTGATCTTGCCGAACTCCCGTATGGTTCGCGCGACAGCTTCTTGGCAAAACTTCTCCTGTCCCACATCGCCTTCGATCAACAGGCATTTGCGGTCCTGTTCTTCAACCAGGCGCTTTGTCTCGTCCGCATCCTTTCTTTCTTCAAGGTAAACGACTGCAATGTCGGCGCCTTCTTTCGCGAAGGCGATAGCTACTGCGCGGCCAATCCCGCTGTCGCCTCCGGTAACGATTGCTACCTTGTCCCTCAACTTTCCACTACCACGCTGCTTCTCGTCCTCCGCCTTCGGTCGCGGTTTCATTTTATGTTCGCGACCAGGTTGCTGTTGCTGCCGTTGAGGCGGCTGAAGCTTCTTTTTTTTGGGCATGGAACTCCTAAGTCACGCGAATCACCGCAACAGTGTCAGCGGCGACGGCGTTTGCGTGTGCGCGCGGCTTTCTTCGCGGCGGCCGAGCGTGATTTTGCAGAACGCTGCCTTGCCACTTTTTTGGCATGTCTTGACAAGGCTGGCTTTGACGCTGACCGGCGGCTCTCCCGCTTGAGCGCGCGTTTGGTCGCGCGAGATCGTTTCTTCGAAGGCTTCCTGCGACTTCCAGCACGCCCCTTGGCGAGATCGCGTTTCGCCTGGGTTTTTGTGCGTGTTTTACCTCGTTTCGGCGGCGGCAACTTTACCCCAGCTCGCCGGGCCTTGGATAAACCAATGGCGATTGCCTGCTCCGGCGACCGCGCCCCATGCTCACCCTCTCTGATGTGCTCCATTTCCTCACGGACAAACTCTCCTGCCTGAGTCGAAGGAGCTTTGCCTTCCCGCTCATCTTCCCGCGCCCTTTCTTCTGCTTCTTCTGGCATAACAAGATTGTTTCGCCCCTAAGGACGGTTTCGGATGTCACCAACACCAAAACCGACGCGCGTTTGTGCGCAATGCCAGTCGGAGAGCGAGCGAATGGTGGCCTAATTAGCTCTGTTTTGCAGCGTCCCGAAGGCTTTTAATATGGTCGTGCGCCTTTTTTATTTCAGTGTATTGACGCGAAACAACTTCGCGTACCGGCGCAGCAAGATCGTCGTTCATTGCCTTCTGGTATTGTTCCACTGCAGAGTCTTCGCCACGTTCGCATTCGGCCAAAATTGCATGGTCGTCACCTCTTGTCAGAGCCGACTTCAAGTTGATCCAGCCCCGGTGCAACGCGCCGGCGACGCTACTGCTTGTCTCAGGCTCTGTTTCGCCCAGACTTTGAACCTGATCTTGTAGGTCCGTTACGAAGCGCGAACGCTGTCGCGAATACTCGTTGAAGATAGATTTCAGTTGCGGGTCTTTTACGCCATCAGCGGCCTGTCTGAAACCTTCTTCCCCATCTCGCAGGGTTTCGATCAATTCGTCGATAATTGAAACGATTTCGCTTTGTTCTTTCATATAAATATAGTCGCATGCGGCTGGCTGCGTGCGTGCCTCGCATCGTTCCGCAGCACGCAGACGTCCGGTGAAGGCGCACAGCGGCGCCTCGAACGCGATACTTAAGCTCACCACGGCGCAAGCACCGCTCAATTGGGGCCTCTTACCTCAAAGTGGTCTTCTGCCACTGACCAAATTAATGATCAGCACCACTACTGCTATGACTAGCAGCAGGTGGATCAGAGAGCCGCCAATGTGTCCCAGGAGACCGATGAGCCAAAGAACAAGCAGAATTACAATTATTGTCCAAAGCATAGTTTCACCTTCACCATTCATTCGAACTTCGCGACGAACTCACGCGTGTTTAGATACATCTGCATCACCAAGGACCCCCTCAAAATGTTTTTCCTTGCACGACTAAACCGCCCGCCTGGCACGAATGTCCCAAGGATGAGAAATATCCCGTTTCACATCGCGCGCGTTCACTACTCTTGCCGTAAAGGAATGACTGCAGTGATCGGCTGCCCTGCCGAAGAAGCGTTGCGAATTGTCTGAATCATGCGCACACCCGTCGTTTTGTGAAAGAACTAGGGTCATACCTGAACGATCACCTAGCGGGATCTGTTAGCGCGCTTCAGCTCCTCGATCACTGGGCTCAACTGCACAAAGGAAAGTCACTCGGTCTGTTCTTCTCCGAGCTGCACGCAGAAATTCGTGCCGATCAAAGCACGTTGCGCGACGTCATGCGTTCGTTTGGTATCGAAGAAAGCAACGTGCGCAAGGCAGGCGCATGGGTTGCGGAAAAAGCTGGCCGGGCGCGATTGATGATTGCAGGAGATGAGCCGGGCAGTTTGGGATTGGTGCTCACCTTGGAAGGATTAATCATGGGAGTTACAGCAAAGAAATTGATGTGGCGCGCGCTTGCGCAGGCGAAGTTGCCCGAGACGAACGGTTGTAACTTCGAACAACTACAGCAGCGGGCTGAACAACAAATTGAACGTATCGAAGTTGAACGGATTCGCGCGGCCCAACACGCGTTTGCGAGAGCGGCTGCTTCGGAGTGACGATTTCCAATGGGGGCACCTGGGATAAACAGCCGTAACGGGAAAACACCGGCCGCCGGTCTCGTTAACGGTTCTGCGGAGGCGGCGGAGGAGGCCGGCCTGCAATACGTAAACGATGATCGCCCAGGATACAGTCGGCGGAAAAAAGGCGGCGAGTTCGAGTATTTAGATACCGAAGGCAAGAGAATCCGTGACGAGCAACGGCTTCTCCGAATCAAACGCTTGGCAATTCCGCCAGCCTGGACAGAGGTTTGGATTTGTCCCTCCCCAAGGGGCCACATACAGGCGACCGGCCGCGATGCACGTCGACGCAAACAATATCGGTACCACGAGCATTGGCGCGAAATACGCGACGAAAATAAGTTCGCGCGTCTCGCCGATTTTGCCAAGGCGCTCCCGAAGATTCGCCGGCGAGTTGCTCGAGACATTAAATTGCCAGGCCTTCCACGGGAAAAAGTGCTCGCGACGGTGGTGCGATTGCTGGAGCGAACTTTTATTCGGATTGGTAATGAAGAATACGCGCGCGAGAACAAATCATTCGGCTTAACCACTATGAAAAATCGCCACGTGGCGGTGAGAGGCGCACGCTTGCGCTTTCGGTTTCGCGGAAAGAGCGGCCGCCAGCACGAGGTGGATGTGACTGACAAGCGGCTCGCGAAAATTGTCGCAAACTGCCAGGACCTGCCGGGACAGGATCTGTTCCAATATGTCGGGGACGACGGTGAGGTTCGAGACGTGACCTCTCAGGACGTCAACGATTATTTGCGCGAAATCACGGGCGACGATTTCACTGCGAAAGACTTCAGGACGTGGGCGGGAACGTTGCTGGCAACGTTGGCACTCAACGCGCAGGAAGCGTTTGAAACCAAGAAACAGGCAAAAGCGAATGTGAAGACGGCAATTTGCGCGGTCGCAGAGCTTCTAGGCAACACACCGGCTGTTTGTCGGAAATGCTACGTGCATCCGGCTATCGTCGAAGCTTACCTGAGTGGCGGCCAGATTGCCGACTTGCGAGACGTAGGAAAAATTCCCGCGAAGATGAGGTTGCGTGCAGCTGAGCGCAGTCTTCTAAAGTTCCTTCATGCTGGAACCTCAGCGAATAGCAAGAGCTAGCGTCTGGTATTCGCGCGTGCAAAGATTCAACTGAAAACGCAGGGAGCCGTCGAGTTGCCAGCCAAATTGGCTCGCTCGTCACAACGTCTCCCCGGCGCCCCTAAGTCTCAGCTGCTGCGGTCACGGTGTCGGCTCGGGCGCACTCGAACCGCCAGGTTCTGGCGAGGGGGCTTCAGATGCGGAGCCCTCAGTCTTTGACGGATTCCTTTTTGCCGCGCCAGTGCTCTTGTGCCGTGCCCGCGACGCCGGAGTCGGTGAAGCTTGGGCCATCGTCGATGCCGTCGTGCTCGTCCCGCTGGTTCCCTGTTGCTGACAGGAAGCGATAAACGCCACTGCCATTATGGCTGCGATCATGGATAATACGTATTTGTTCATAGGTATCAGTCTGAGATCGAGCGCCGTAGAATCTTTGGTTGCCAAAAAGTTCAGAACGCGTGACTAACGAATCTATTCCAGTTCGGACAAAGGTTTTCATGCTCAGAAGAGAGTGGTCGCCGGTTTCAGTTTGAGCAGCAAAATCTGTTATCGCACCGGACGGGCGACAGCTTTGATGCCGGCCTGTTGCGATTCACATATGAATGCAGAGTCAAGGCGAACGCACTGGAGCAAAGCCATCGCTATGGGAACGCACAACGCAGAAATTTTCTACGGGACCTCTTACACAGGATATCACAACAGAAGTCTGCGTGATCGGCGGCGGCATCGCCGGTGTGACCACGGCCTATCTTGCCGCGCGAGAAAACCGGCAGGTTGCGCTCATTGATGACGGACCAATCGGCAGTGGCATGACTGGCCGTACGACTGCGCACCTGGTTAACGCGATCGACGATCGCTACCTTGATATCGAAAAATTTTTGGGAGAGGAATGCGCGCGTCTGACCGCGGAGAGTCACACTGCGGCGATCGATTGCGCCGAGAGAATTGTTCGCGAGCACAACATCGATTGCGACTTCGAGCGAGTGGACGGTTACTTGTTTCTGCCGCCAGGCGGCTCGGTAACAGAATTGATGGAGGAGATGGAGGCGATTCACCGCGCCGGGCTTACCGGTGTGGAGCGAGTCGATTCAGTACCGAACACGAAAATCAATTCTGATGCCGTGCTGCGTTTTCCACGACAGGCGCAGTTTCACCCGTTGAAATTTCTGAACGGCGTCGCGGAAGTGATGGCCGGTCGTGGCGCACGAATTTTCACTGGCACACGGGTTGTCTCGGTTCAAGACGGCGATCGGGTCAAAGTCCAAACTGCGGATGGCCACACGGTCACAGCGCACGCAGCAGTCGTGGCCACTAACTGTCCGATGAACGATCGCGTGGTCATCCCTTCAAAGCAGGCGCCGTATGCGAGCTACGCAATTTGTTTACGCGTCACGCGCTTAATCGAGCATGCATTGTTCTGGGATACGGCGCAGACTGCGGAACAGGAAAAGCAGGAAATTGGGCCGGTGCCTTATCATTACGTGCGATTTGCACGCGATGAGCACGGCGATGTGCTCATCGTGGGCGGCGAAGATCACAAGACGGGACAGGCGGAGGATTGCGCGGAGCGTTTCGCGAAACTCGAGCGATGGGCGCGCGAGCGATTTCCGTTTGTCGGCGAAATCACTGACCAGTGGTCCGGTCAGGTGATGGAACCAGTGGATGGCGTCGCTTACATCGGCCGCAATCCCGGAGACCAAAAGGTGTATGTGGTAACCGGCGACTCAGGCAACGGCATTACGCACGGCATACTCGCGGGAATGTTGATCAACGACCTGATCGCGGAGCGGGAAAATCCATGGGCGAGGTTGTACGATCCGTCGCGCAAGACGTTACAGCCG
>QHOR01000079.1:0-445 GCA_003219395.1 Verrucomicrobiota bacterium
TTCTCGAGATTCTTATCCATACTTTTTTTCCTCCTCCTGTATCCTTGTTCTCATTTGATCGAACTTGATTGAGCGACGGTGCCCGCGGGGTTCGGTTTTTCAACCGGCTTCACCTGCACCGTGATGCCTTCATCTAAATCGTCGGTTGGATTCATGGCTGTTTAATGCGCCGTTTGCCGACCAACCATGGCTTTGGCTGCATCATTGCCGCGAACACGTCGTCGACGTGTTTGCAAAGCGCCTGCCGCGCGTCTTGCAATCACGCCGCCCGGACGCTTGTACGCAGCTTCAATAGAGCTTGCCAATTTTCGCCAGTAGGCTGCAACCAGTGCTTCTCGAGTAGGTAAAGGTCTCATCCGATAGAATCTCCATTCTCAACCAGCCGCTTAAAATTACCGAGATACTCCTCGACTCTGTGCGAGAGACTCGGAGAATCGAAAATCGA
>QHOR01000079.1:469-8312 GCA_003219395.1 Verrucomicrobiota bacterium
ACGGATCTTCAACGTCACTTCCGTTTCCCCCTGCGAACACGGCTC
Source organism: Verrucomicrobiota bacterium (assembly GCA_003219395.1). GTDB lineage: Bacteria > Verrucomicrobiota > Verrucomicrobiia > Chthoniobacterales > UBA10450 > Udaeobacter. The sequence goes on from QHOR01000079.1 coordinate 515, forward strand.
GAAAGAAACCACGCCTGACATGAAACCGTTGGAGATTGTGCGCCACGCGATTCGGCGGCCGGGAATTTGAAGTATGATGTGGAAGACCCCGTTTTGGCCGCTGCCGTCGGGATGCCATGTGTAGGAAAAATGTGTGTCATCGATTCTTCTGACTTCTCGCAGCGGCGGAATGAATTTTGGAAGATCCTCCAAGCGCGACCATTGGTCGTAGACGCGATCGACAGGGGCCCTTACAACGACAAGATGTCTGGCGGCGTTCATCGCAGTTGGAGCGCGGTCCATCGGGTGGATCAAGTTGCTACACGCTGAAACGCGCATACTGCTCCCGTGCAAATGCGCGGTCCCATCCGTCAGTGAAGTTAAAAAGGGCCATATTTAGAACGAGCATCGGATCGTGGCGGCGCCCGGAGCGCCGAGAAACCTTCGGCAATTTAGGCCTTGGAGTACGTTGTGGTTCTTTAAGTCTCATTTGATGAATTTTGTTTCCTGAGCCTAGATAATCTCATGCCCCCTCACCACGAAGCAGTCGGAGGATTTTTCGGTGCTCCGCAGGGGAGACCGGATAACACCTCTTTCGAGGGAGGAAACAAAACTGGCGTGCCAGCACTGGCTTGTTAGACTTCTACTATGCGCATCGCGAGCCACGCCCGCGCGAGTGAAGGGTTTTGCACGGATGTAACCGACTTGCGATGAAATCAGAAGTCACTGCCCCTGAGTTCGCCCAGGCCACAAGTATGCTTTCGCCATCCAGCGAGCTGAAGTCGCCTGCCGAAGTTTGTCCGGGAGTCGAGGATAACGAAAGCGCTGCAAAGCACCTCTTCAAGCTATCCCGGGACGTTATCCTTTCGCTGGATCGAGAAGGAAACATCCTTTGTATTAACCAACGTGGGATTCAACTGAGCGGCTACTCAGAGACGGAATTGAGGGGCAACAGTCTTTTTAAACTCCTGCTTCTTCCCGAGGATCGTTCAGCGATCGATCGGATTTTGCACGATCTTGCGCAAGGAAAAACGCGAGAATATGAGGTTCGCTGGAGAACAAAGACGGGCGCTATTGTTCATTTTGACGGCGTATCGGTTCCAAGGATGTCAGACCGTGGCGAATTCTTGTCCACTCTCTGCACGCTGCGGGACGTAACCGAACGCAAATGCGCCGAAGAAAAGCTGCGTAAGAGTGAAGAGAAATATCGGGACTTGATCGAGATTTCTCCGGACACAATCTACGTTATTGATGGTAATGGCCTCTGTGTTTTAGGAAATCGCGCCGGGGCAGACTTGATCGGAATCCCGCAGGACGAATTGGTTGGCACGCCCATCACAGACACCTATTTGGCGGAAGAACGCGATCTGTTTCAACAGCGCCTTGAGAAGTTAAGGGAGGGAGGCACTCTGCGCTTCGAGAGATCCTTTGTGCGAAAGAACGGGGATATTCTCCCCGTGGAAGTTTCTGTCACTGCAATTCACGGCGGACATTTCCAAGCGATCCTGCGCGATATCAGTGAGCGCAAGAGGAGCGAAGCTTTGCTGGCCGGAGAAAAACGGCTCCTTGAGATGATCGCGACTGGCGGCGAGCTGAAGGAGATCCTAAACACCTTATGTCTGATTATTGAGGAGCAGCGGGCCGGCACTCTCGCTTCCGTTTTGTTAGTGAATGCCGACGGCGTTCATCTGGATTGCATTGCGGGTCCCAGTCTCCCTAAAGAATGGGCGGAGCAAATGGAGAATCTGCCGATCGGACCTTTTGCTGGCTCCTGCGGTACTGCGGCCTATCGCGGGTCGGCAGTCATCGTTTCCGACATCGCGACTGACCGACTGTGGGACGTGCCGGAACATCGCTCTTCAGCGTTGAAGCACGGCCTGCGAGCCTCCTGGTCGAATCCGGTACTTTCTTCTACTGGAAAAGTGCTTGGAACTTTCTGTATGTACTACCGCGAAACGCGAAGTCCGAATTCGCAGGATCTCGAATTGATCGATTTGGCGACGCACCTGGTACGCATAGCGATTGAACGCGACCGGGCGGAGGGAGCTTTGCGCGCTTCTGAACAAGTCGCACGCGGCCAGGTAGAGGCGTTGACCTACAGCCTCGACGTCCTCGCCACTGCGCCGGCACCTGACAAGTTCCTTGGACAAATGTTAAGCACAATTGGCCGGCTTCTCGGCGCGCAAAGTGTGATCCTCTGGTTATTGGATGAGTCAAATGATGCGCTCGTTTTACGTGCGTGGGCGGAGGGAACAAATTTCACAAAGGGAGATCCGGAGCATCCGTTCATCAAAAATCCTTCATCTTGGAAGGATGATCCAGGACTTCGCGAGTTATTCTTTTCCGGAGCGCCAGTTGCTTGCGAGGATGTGGAACACGATCCGTTTACCTCCAGCGAGCTTCGGGACTATTTAAAAGCTGGGGGAACGAAGAAATTTCTGAGGATTCCCACCCTGATTGGCGGGCGCGTGAAAGGGTTTATCGGTATTCGTCACGGCGAGCGGCCGCCTTATAGACCGGAGGAGATCGAACTGGCACAGGCCCTCGCACACCAGGCAATGCTGGCGATTCAACTGAATGAATTCGCCGAGCAAAGCCGGCAATCGGCTATTCTCGAAGAACGAAACCGAATGGCGCGCGATATCCATGATACGCTGGCGCAAGGTTTCACGGGGGTGATCATACAATTGGAATCAGCCGAGGATGCCATGGCGTGCTGCCGTCGCAAGGAAGCGAACGAACATTTGCGGCGGGCCAGCGAATTGGCGCGGCGCAGTTTGAACGAAGCACGCAGATCAGTCCATGCGCTACGACCACAGGCGTTGCAGCGAGACAATTTTTGGGAAGCCTTAAAAGGAATCGTCAGAAACACCACTGCGGGAACAAACCTTCATACCCGGTTCGAACTTCGAGGAAAGCTGCGGCGACTCTCGCCCATCTGGCAGGAGAATCTTCTACATATTGGCCAGGAAGCATTAACGAACGCGCTCAAACATGCGCGTCCGCGCAATTTCGAAACGCGACTGATCTTTAATTCAAAAGAATTTCGTCTGGAATTGCGTGACGATGGCAAAGGATTCAAAATCAAAGACCGGCATGACGGTTTGGGCTTGGCCGGCATACGCGAACGCGCACAACAAATGGGCGGCATGGTGAAGGTAGCCAGCGGACAAGGCAAAGGTACGGCCATCGTAGTCGCCGTGCCTTACCCGCCAACGGAGGGATTCGCCGTGGGCAACAATCACGCGTCGAAGCCAAGAAGAAATGAGGGCTTTCAAGCCGTCGGAACTGTTCGCGCGTGAGGACAAAGAAAAAATCTGTTCGCGAAAGCGGTAAGGACGCTGCGGCTCGGCCAGCTATGCGCCAGGCGACACGATCCTACCGGGCCGCACCGAAAAAATCACGCATCGGCGTTCTCATCGCCGATGACCACAGCGTGGTACGCGAAGGTTTGGTGTCACTGATTCGGCGCAAACCGGACATGACCGTACTCGGTGAAGCTACCAATGGTCGCGAAGCAGTTGATTTATGGAAGCAGCATCACCCCGATGTGACGCTACTCGACTTACGAATGCCCGAACTCGACGGCGTGAACGCCATTAAAGAAATCCGGGCGGATGATGAAAACGCGCGCATCATTGTCCTTACAACGTTCGACGGAGACGAAGATATTTACCGCGCGATCCAAGCCGGCGCGAAAGGATACCTGCTCAAGGATGTGCCACGAGAAGCGCTGATGGACAGTATCCGCCGTGTGCACGCCGGCGAAACATGTGTTCCCGTTCATCTCGCCGCCAAACTCGCGGAACGGGTTAGCGGCGAGACATTGAGCTCGCGTGAAATCGACGTGCTCAAGCTGATGGCTCAGGGAAAAAGCAACAAGGAAATCGGAGCCGCGCTATTCATCAGCGAAGGCACTGTGAAATCGCATGTGAAAGCGATCTTCGCCAAGATGAATGTCATCAGCCGCACCGAGGCCGTGGCAAATGCTACCCGGCGCGGTCTGATCCGGTTATAGAGGCGATCGGCTTAGTCGTCAGAGTTCCAGCCGCGCCACAGCGAGGGACGCAAACATCAGGGTATAAATCAATCTGTCGACGCGGCGGTGCTGGCGCCGGTGGCCGATTCAGAATCTGCATGAGCTCTTGCAGAACTTTTACAATGGCCGCCTCGTGCGCGTCCGATCGAACCGTAAGTTTTTTCTCAAGTGCCGACAGTTTTTCCGCAAGCTGACGAGTGCCGAGCAGCGTTTGATGCATGTTGACGAAGGCGCGGATGACGAACACGCAAATCTGAATTGCGCGCGAACTGCGAAGAACATTTGCCGCCTGTAACGCAGCATGTTCAGTAAACGCGTAGGGACGATAAGTGGCGCCCCGATGCTTGTTTGAACTCATCGCAATTTGCGATGAGTTCTCGCGCTTTGACTTCGCGCTTTGCGATTTCAAAGAATTGAACTCCGCGTGCGTAAGCTGAAACATGAAATCGCTCGGAAATCGATGTCGATTGCGTTGATTGCTTCATTAAGACGAAACGTTGGCACGCCATAGATTTTTGCCAGGTCGCTATCACGAATCACCCGAATGCCGCGAATCGTGCGGATCATTCCGTCGATCTGCTCGACTCTCACTGGGGCCTTTGCCTTCTTCGTCACGGGTGAGACAGACTATTCAAGAACTGCTCAGAAGAGAAGTGAGAAGAAAGTGGTTACCTAGACTCAATTCTTGATAGACCAGGTTCGGCGCGCTCGGCGATCTGCCCCTGTCGTCTATCTCGAATGAGGGAGTAGTCGCTAACTCGTTGTTGGCACTGGGAAATCCTGCGAATGCGCAATCGCCGCGGCGTTGATACTCAAGGAGATGACAGGTCTGCAAACCAAATGAGGTGCTTATGAGCAATTATGAAATAGAATTGGAAGAACCAGGTGCGCAGCAAAATATGGAAAGCCGTAACAGGAACGACGTATTTCGCCGCACGAATAAAACATCAACCCAGCAAACCATGAACAAATCTAATTCGAAAAAAACTTCTGAACTGCTTCGCAGGCGCGATGCCCCACTGGAAACGCGAACCGATCTCACAGCTTCGGCGACGACAGATATCACAGCGACCATGAACGCTATTCTGGCTGACGTATTTGCGCTCTACGTGAAAACAAAAAACTTCCACTGGCATATGAGTGGGCCGCACTTTCGTGATTACCACTTGCTACTCGACGAACATGCCGATCAGCTTTTCGCAATGACCGACCCGATCGCGGAACGAGTTCGAAAAATTGGTGGACTTACACTGAGATCGATTGGTCAGATTTCCCGTTCTCAGCGCGTGACCGATAACGATGCAGAGTATGTGGAGCCGTTGGACATGCTGGCTGAGTTGGCAGACGACAACCGCACGCTGGTCGCTCGACTCCGCGAGGCGCACAATGTGTGCGACGAGCATCGTGACGTTGCTACTGCGAGCTTAATCGAAGTGTGGATCGATGAAACAGAGCGACGCGCCTGGTTCTTATTCGAAGCAACGCGACGCGGGAACTGAAAATTGGATGTCGGGCTGCTAGCCTGATTCGGCGGGCGGACTGCTAACCCGCCCGGTGGCAACCAGCCAAGCTGGGCGGCCGAGTCAGCCAGGGTAGCCGACATCCACAACAATCACACCTATGAATTATCGACTACTTGGAAAATCTGGATTGCGCGTTTCGGAATTTTGCCTCGGCACCATGACCTTTGGCGAAGACTGGGGCTGGGGCTCAAGCAAAGATGAGGCGAAAAAGATCTATGACGCCTTTCGCGAAGCGGGCGGCAACTTCATTGATACCGCCAACATTTACACGAATGGCACAAGCGAATCGTTTGTCGGCGAGTTTATTAAAGGCCATCGCGAGAGCGTTGTGCTGGCAACGAAATTTACAAATGCCCCTCCGGGCACGGATCCAAATGCAGCAGGCAATCACCGCAAGAACATGGTGCAAGCGCTGGAAGCGAGTCTGAAGCGGCTTCAATTGGATTACATCGACCTGTATTGGGTTCATATCTGGGACCAGATCACTCCTGTCGAGGAAGTGATGCGCGGCCTGGACGATCTTGTTCGTCATGGAAAAGTGCTTTATGTCGGAATCTCCGATGCCCCGGCCTGGTGGATCGCTCAGGCGAATACGCTGGCTACTCTTCGCGGCTGGTCGCCATTTGTTGGGCTGCAAATCGAATACAGTTTGATCGAGCGAACTGTCGAACGCGAACTGATCCCTATGGCTAAAGCGCTGGATCTCGGAGTCACCGCCTGGTCCCCGCTTTCCGGTGGCGTGCTTACGGGTAAATATCACGGTCACGGTTCTTCAGAAGGCGGACGTATGAGCTCCGATATGGTGAAGGAATTCATGCCCGAGGAGAAAAGAGCCAGCCGCGTCGTAGCAGCCGTTAAATCCGTAGCCGATGAGCTCGGTCGCAGCATGGCACAGGTTGCTCTGGCCTGGCTGCGTTATCGCTCTGTTCCGGTGATCCCCATCATTGGCGCGCGGAAATTGGCACAGATCAAAGATAACCTGGCAAGTGATGATGTTTCGCTTTCTGCGAAACAACTGAAGATACTGAACGAAGCCAGCGGGATTGAGCTTGGATTTCCACACGAATTTTACACGAGAGACTTGGTTCGCGGTATGATTTACGGCGGGATGGGTGACAAAATCATCGCCTAACAACTGCTAAGTCGCATTGCGGTGAATAACACAAAGATTTCCCGGCTGCGTTTTGCTCACCTGCCGACGCCGATCGAGACGCTGCCGCGTCTGTCGGATGCTTTAGGCGGGCCACGTTTGTTGGTCAAACGCGACGACCAAACCGGGCTCGCCTTCGGTGGTAACAAAACGCGCAAACTGGAATTTCTCGTAGCCGAAGCGCGCGACCAAGGCGCGAAGACCTTGATCTCTGGCGGAGCACTACAATCCAATCATTGCCGCCAGACCGCTGCGGCGGCGGCCCGATTCGGATTCAAATGTATTCTGGTGCTGTCTGGTGAAAAGCCAAAACAAGCATCGGCAAACCTGTTGCTCGACGAATTGTTTGGCGCGGAAATCGTCCACCTAGCCGATCGCACAGATCGGGATGAACTCCTGCAGGAAACGTTTGATCGTGCTGCCAAAGAAGGAACGAAACCGTATCTCGTCCCATACGGCGGCTCGAACGCGACCGGCGCGTTGGGTTATGCGTTTGCGATGAAGGAAGTCATCGAGCAAAACCTCCATGCGGATTGGATTGTGTTTGCTACATCCTCGGGCGGTACACATGCGGGACTTCTCCTGGGTCAACGAGTGTTTGGATACAAAGGCAAGGTGTTGGGAATCAGTGTTGATGGATCGGAAGAATGGTTGAAGGAAAATGTTTCAAAGCTGGCTTCATTAGCTAGCGCCAAGCTCGGAAAACACATTGAATTTGCTCCAGAGGACGTGTCGGTGAATGCCAGCTATTGCTCGGCCGGTTATGGCGTGTTAACCGAGCGCGAACGGGAAGCCATCCATCTCTTTGCAAGAGCCGAAGGTCTTTTGTTGGACCCTGTTTATACCGGTCGTGCCGCGGCGGGAATGATTGATTTGATACGCAAAGGATTTTTCAGGAAGGATGAGACCGTGTTGTTCCTGCACACAGGCGGGCAGCCGGCGTTGTTCGCGCATCAATACGCGGACAATCTGTAATAAAAATCACGGCAGTGAATGTCCAGCGTGATTTAAGACTTCAAAGCATCAGGTTGAGCTTTGGAGAGCTTACCCGACCAATTGCCAAGCGCCAGCAGAAGTAAGTGCTTCTACCTCAAATGAGGCAACAGG
>QHOR01000079.1:8326-8809 GCA_003219395.1 Verrucomicrobiota bacterium
TGCGGGTTGTGTAGGCATCGCCGATATGATCAGCTTACGCAACGCAACGCAGACAGCCATGACTAATCAAAACACGCCGGTCGGAGGATCAAGCAAGAAAGAAGAAGACACAACACGTCCTCCCCTGCCCCCGTTCACTCGTGAGACTGCTATTCAAAAAGTTCGTATGGCAGAAGACGCTTGGAATTCTCGAGAGCCGGAAAAGGTGGCTCTCGCGTACACCATCGACTCGCAATGGAGAAATCGCGCCGAATTTCCACGTGGCCGACACGAGATCATCGAGTTTCTCAGACGCAAGTGGGCGAAAGAACTGGATTACCGGCTAATCAAGGAACTTTGGGTCCAGGATGAAAATCGAATTGCTGTGCGTTTCGCTTACGAATGGCACGACAATTCAGCGCACTGGTACCGGTCATATGGTAACGAGAATTGGGAATTTGATGAACGCGGGCTGATGCGTCGCAGGTATGCCAGCATCAACGA
>QHOR01000079.1:8905-11569 GCA_003219395.1 Verrucomicrobiota bacterium
CTGTGAAACTCCTCTCTATCCAAGTTAGCTTGCCCCAGGAAGTGCAGTGGCAAGGGCGCACGGTCACAACCGGTATCTTTAAAGAACCGGTAGAAGGACCGGTCATGCTGCGCACTCTTAACTTGATCGGTGACGCGCAAGCAGATCTATCCGTTCACGGTGGCCCTACGAGGGCCGTTTATGCCTGTCCAGTCGAGCATTATCAACATTGGCGAAGAGAATTCCCGGACATGGATCTACCACCGGGGATGTTCGGCGAAAACTTTACTATTGAAGGATTGCTGGAAACGAACGTCAACATCGGCGACCGATTCCGCATCGGCAGTGCCGAGATAATGGCCGCCGCGCCCCGGCTGCCTTGTTACAAGCTCGGCATCAAGTTTGGCCGCTCCGACATTCTGAAGAAGTTACTGACCACGAGGTATACCGGGTTCTATTGCTCAGTTCTGCGCGAAGGCGAGGTGCGCGCCGGGGACAACATCGAACGTCTAGACAGAGATGAAACCGCCGTCAGTGTAGATGAGATCGTCCGTCTCTATGCCAGCCCTGACATGACAATTTTGCAAAGGGCGATCGAAACGAAATCTCTTCCGAATAGCTGGCGTGATTACTTTCGACAACAGCTGGACAAAGTGAATGCGAACCATGAACGAAATGTTACTTAGCCAAAATTCGCATGCGCTCTGACATTGTCCCGGGAGCTAGATTCCCCGATTACGAACTTTCCGATCACACGGGCAAACACCGGAAGCTCTCCGAATTGCAAGAGCAAAATCCGATGATCCTTGTCCTTGGCCGCGGCGGCTACTGCCCGAAGGATCGGCGGCAGGCGGAAGGACTCCTTCAACTTCATCGTGAGATGGAGGTGGGTTATTGTCGGCTCGTCACGATAACTACTGACCCCATCACCGATACCAATGAGTATCGCACCGGAGCCGGTGCTCACTGGACTTTCCTGTCTGATCCGCGGCGCATTGTGCAAAAGGATCTCGACATCGCCGAATATACCGATCCGATTCACAATCCTATGATCCCGCATACCATCGTGCTCGAGCCGGACCTCGTGATTTACAAAATCTATATGGGATACTGGTTCTTCGGTCGTCCCACCGTGGAAGAGCTCCGCCAGGATCTCCGCGCCGTGACCAAGAAATGTCGACCCGACTGGGACATCGCAACGCCGGAAGTAAAAACCGCGTGGCAGCAAGGTCGCAAGGAACTCTTCCATCCCTATGGCAAAACCTATGTCCAAGCTCTTAGTCAACAGGACTAGCAAAGGAAGGACATCAAAGAAACATACTACAAGCCAAGATTTCAAACCTGAGGGGAAACAAAGAACTCACTGCATTTGTCATCATCGCGATCGTGTAACAACTAACAGGAAAGGAAAGTACAATGCCATACGTAACCGCAGGAGAAGAAAACGGAGCTAACATCGACATCTATTACAAAGACTGGGGCAGCGGACAACCGATTGTGTTCAGCCATGGTTGGCCGCTCTCGGCGGACGATTGGGACCCGCAGATGCTTTTTTTCCTGAGCAAGGGTTTTCGCGTGATCGCCCATGACCGACGCGGCCACGGCCGCTCGACCCAGACTAGCGGCGGTCACGATATGGATCATTACGCCGACGATCTCAAGGCGGTCACCGACCATCTCAATCTGCGGGATGCAATTCACGTCGGCCATTCGACCGGCGGCGGCCAGGTGGTGCGTTATCTCGGCCGTCATGGCGATAATAATGTGGTCAAGGCGGCGATTATTAGTGCCGTGCCGCCGCTGATGGTGAAGACCTCGGCCAATCCGCTAGGTCTGCCCAAATCGGTGTTCGATGATATGCAAGCCCAATTGTTCGCCAACCGGGCCAAGCTCTATTACGACTTGCCGGCTGGTCCGTTCTACGGCTTTAACCGTGCCGGCGTCAAAACAATCGAGCCCATCATATGGAACTGGTGGCGCCAGGGTATGATGGGCGGTGCGAAAGCGCACTATGACGGCGTAGTCGCGTTCTCGCAGACCGACTTCACTGAGGATCTGAAGAAAATCTCGGTGCCGGTTTTGGTCATACATAGCGAGGACGATCAGATCGTGCCTTATCAGGCAGCCGGTCCACTCTCGGCGAAGCTCCTCAAGAACGGCACGCTAAAGACGTACAAAGACTACCCGCACGGAATGATCACGACGCAAGCCGACTCTATCAATGCCGACCTGCTCGCGTTCATCAAAGCGTAGTCGACTTTCGGAGCGGCAAATCCACAACAAAAAATAAAACAATGAAAAAAAAACATCTAGTTCTTCTAAAGGCGCCCTTCATCGGTCCTATCGTCTCAGGAGGTTGGGCGTGAAAATCGTCGTGCTCGGCGGCACGGGCCTTATCGGCAGCAAAATCGTGAATCTGCTTCGTGCACGCGACCATGAAGTCGTTGCGGCATCTCCTTCCAAAGGCATTAATTCAATTACTGGAGAAGGATTAACGGAGGCGCTAAACGGAGCGCAAGTCGTTGTGGACGTCACCAATTCTCCGTCGTTCGAAGATAAGGCGGTGTTGGACTTCTTCGAAACTTCCACCCGCAACGTCCTCGCCGCCGAGGTGAAAACTGGAGTGGGTCACCACGTTGCGCTCTCTATCGTCGGCAGCGAGCGGCTTCCCGCGAGCGGATACTT
>QHOR01000079.1:11637-12744 GCA_003219395.1 Verrucomicrobiota bacterium
ACGCATCGCGGATGAGGCGACCAGCGGGCAGACCGTTCACCTGCCCTCGGTGTTGTTTCAGCCCATCTTCTCGGACGATCTCGCCGCGAATGTTGCCAAAATCGCCCTCGCGAAGCCATTAAACGGAACCATTGAGTTAGCTGGCCCCGACGCTCTCCCGTTTGACGAGGTCGTGCGCCGATACCTCGTGGCACACCACGATCCCCGTAAGGTCATAACGGATGAGCAAGCCCGCTACTTCGGCACGACGCTTGAGAAGCATAGCTTGGTCCCGGGCGAAAACGCGCTGCTTGGTTCCTGTCATTTCACAGACTGGCTTAGCCGTACCGCTCCACAACAGTGAATCGCTTATCAAAAACCTAAAACCAAACTTCAATCAGAACAACATTCCAAAGATATTCCCAATGAAACCATTCCTAACTACAAAACCAATCGCGCTGCCGCGCTTCATTTTCGCAGTTGTTTGTGCATTCATCGTCGCCACTGTCGGCGTGGGGTCATGCATGGCCGCCGACAAAGGTCCGAAGGCCACGGTCGTTTACGAGCACGCTCTGCCAAATGTGCCTGGCAAAAGTATAAAGGGTGTGCTTGTTGAATACGGTCCCGGCGATGCGTCGCCGGGCCACACGCATCCCAAGTCTGCTTTCATCTACGCAACGGTTTTAGAAGGAGCGATTCGGACTTCGGTCAATAATGGGCCGGTCGTCACTTATCGCGCAGGGCAGAACTTCTCCGAGCTGCCTGGTGATCGGCACACTGTTGATGAGAATGCGAGCAAGACCGAACCCGCCAAGCTGCTGGCCGTGTTCGTGGTCGATACGGACGAGAAGGAACTGTTAACGCCGCTCGAAAAGTAAGCCGATGGGCGATAGGAAAGAAAAGAGTAAGACCTTTCCGATAATGTAGCTACTGTCACCTCATCAACTTACGAAGAACAGGACCGCATGCCTCGCCTGCAATGTAAGAGCTTCGCGACCCCCGATGAGGTCCGGACGTTCGCGAGCGGACAGGTAGATATCATCCAACTCGACGAGATCGCTGTCGGACGGATGAGGTTGCAACCGGGCTGGCGCTGGTCAAAAGACGTCGCGCCAGTTGTGTGCACAC
>QHOR01000329.1:0-1860 GCA_003219395.1 Verrucomicrobiota bacterium
AGCGGAGCCAGCCGACCCTGAAAAATTGCCGCCGATGCTCAAAGATTTTAAAGCAGTGCCGCCGTTGGTAACAGACATCAATTTGTCCCTTGATGACAAGTTCCTGTACGTCTCCTGCTGGGGAACAGGTGAGTTCATTCAATATGACGTGTCGGATCCATTCAGTCCAAAGAAGACCAGTTCACTGCGCATTGGCGGAATCGTCAATCGTACTTCGCACCCAAAGAATCCGAACCAACAGCTAGCCGGCGGCCCACAAATGGTGGAAGTAAGCCGCGACGGCAAACGGATCTATTTTACCAATTCGCTTTATGCCGCATGGGATGAGCAATTCTATCCCGACGGGGTAGGCAGTTGGATGGTCAAGCTTGAAGCCGACCCGGAAGGCGGCATGAGCTTTGACGAAAAGTTCTTCGTTGAGAACAGCGATTATCGTATTCATCAGATCCGCCTCGAAGGAGGCGATTCGTCGAGCGATTCGTATTGTTTTCCGTGAGCGACCTCTGGCCTTGGCTGGTGGTATTTGCGCTCGGACTTTTTCATGGTTTAAATCCAGCGATGGGGTGGCTCTTCGCTGTAGCGCTTGGGCTGCAGGAACAGAAACGCGCAGCGGTGCTTCGTGCGTTGCTACCGATCGCACTGGGGCACGCTCTTTCCGTAGGGATTATCATTGCGGCAGTTCTGGTGGCTCGAATCAGCCTGCCGCATTCAATGCTGAAATTTGCCGCTGCTGCGATTCTCTTTGCGTTTGGATTCTATCGTCTCTTTCGCTCGCGTCATCCCAACTGGGTAGGCATGCAAGTGGGTTTTGGCGACTTAACTCTGTGGTCCTTTATCATGGCATCAGCGCACGGCGCAGGATTGATGCTTATCCCGTTATTTCTCAAACCAGTAGACGGGCCGCTCGGGACAGCTGCGGGTGCAATGGGCTCACACATGCATTCGACGTCCGCTTTTGGATTCGGCAACGTCAGTTCACCATCTCTGCTGAGTGGTTCGGTCATCGTCCACACCTTTGGCTACCTTCTGGCAACTGGCGGCGTAGCAATGTTGGTTTATGAAAGACTCGGTGTGGGCTTGTTGCGACACGCCTGGTTCAACATCGATTTGTTCTGGATGCTTTCGCTGATGATCGCTGGTTTGTTTATTCTTTTTCTTTGAACCGAACTCCGAAATCGCGTGCGGAGCCAGATTTAATTCTAAGCTACCACGATCGACCTTGGAGAAGCATTCCAATTCGAATGATCCGCAACGCCGCTATACGGTCGTTGGCGGCCGGCCTAGTCACACTTTGAGCTTATCGTTTGTGGATTCCTGCCAGCGGTGAATCTCATCGGATAGACGGGAAGTCACTGACGCGAATTGTCGGTCCACATAAAGATTGCGAGTCTCCGGCGGATCATCTTTCTGATTGTAAAGCTCATTCAAATCCTTGTCGCGCAAACAAAGCTTCCAACCATCCGAAGTGACGATCGTTCGCGTCGATTCCTCAACTGCGCGCTTAACCATTCGTCGTCGAGCCAATTTGCTGCCCTTTTTTATTTTAGTGCGATTTGGCGCCCACTCTAGAAAGACGTTCCCTGGCGGCCCTGCTTCATCATTGACTAATGGCAGGAGACTTTTGCCGACGCACTGGGAGTGGTGCGGTTGGCCGAGAAGATCAAGCAACGTCGGCACAAAATCGATATGACTGACTGGTGACGCAATCGTTTTGCTCCTTTTCTGGCCAGGTAGCCGAACTAATAGAGGAACGCGCACGGCTTCTTCGAACATCGTTTCTTTTCCGAAGAGATGATGCGCGCCCAGGCTGTCACCATGATCGCTCGTGTGGACGACAACCGTGTTGTCGGTTAAATCGCA
>QHOR01000329.1:1916-2551 GCA_003219395.1 Verrucomicrobiota bacterium
CGAGAATCGCTCCTATGCTTCGGTCTACCAGCGTAATCAGACCGAGATAGCGCTGCTTGATACTCCGATACTCGTCAGGGGTGACACCAAAAAACAATTGAGTGGGCAATCGCTCCCGATCGAGAACAGCTTCCGCTTGTTGCCATTCGCGCATCAAGCGATAACGCAGCGGAATATTTTCACTTTCAGGAAGAGTAGCCGTTTCATCGAGGGCCATCTGATCGAGCGGATGTTCATTGTTAAGCGGTCCGTTATACGGCGAGTGCGGCTCTACAAAAGCCACAACGAGGATGAAAGGGTCTCCTCGATGTTTCTCGATGAATTCGCACGCATTTCTCTCGAGAAACTTTGGCCGCGACAGTTCGATCGGCAGATTGCTGATGGCCACCTCTGAGAATCGTCCGTTCTGTTTGTCCGGTGTGATCCCGTTAGACATAAGGAAATGTGTGTAATCGCCGTGCTCATCAGTCGAAACCCATTCATCAAAGCCTCTCCCAGCCGGTCCTTCTTCCCCCAAATGCCATTTCCCGATGTAAGCGGCGCGATGATCCCTGTCCTCCATCAGTTCGGGGAAAACGCGAAAGCGGCGATCGAGTGGTACGCTGTTTCGTGTACACCCGTTGGTGTGCGGCCAG
>QHOR01000329.1:2560-4907 GCA_003219395.1 Verrucomicrobiota bacterium
CGCTCGAAAAGTACCGATTCAGAAGCGAGTTTGTTCAAGTTAGGCGCGTGAACCTTTACGCCTCCGTAACGCGCGATCGTGTCTGCTCTCTGCTGGTCCGGAAGAAAAAGAACCAAGTTAGGCTTTCGCTGTACACCCATGGTATTCAGGTCGGCACTAAATCAGCCCTAATCAATCTCTGCAATCTACTAGCTGTTGCTGGCCCCTTTTTACCGCGGATAGCTGAATGGCGCGCGATCAGTTTGAGCGCGCGCCCGAGCAACTCTTTTCCCGGCGCAATCTTGTGCCAGGGCGAGGCGCCAGAGGGATGCGGAAGCGGAATCACGTCAAAGGAATGCCCGGCGCGCTCAACGCGAAATTTCCGCCCGATCACTTTCTCCAGTTTCGTGCAATCGATGAATTGCATAATGGCCAGTCGACCGACGGGAATAACGAGACGAGGCCGCAGAATGTCGATCTCACTATCCATCCATGAAGCGCAGTTGCGAATCTCGTCCGGAGAAGGAACGCGATCTGTGCCGCCTGAATTTTTTCCGGGAAAACAACGGCAGACCGCTGCGAAGTAAATTTTCGAACGGACTGCAGCCTCATTCATCCCGCAGAATTCCTGGAACCAGCGAAAAAGCGTTTTACCGGCTGTGTGCGCAAAAGGTCTTTGCAAAAGTGGTTCTCGCGGGCCAGGCGCCTGACCAATGATCATGACATCGCTAACAATTGCGCCGCCGGACACGGGAGCGGATTTCATCCGGGGACAACGACGGCATGGAAGCAGGTGCGAAACGTGGCGATCGAGCTTCTTTTGCGTAGGAATTTCAGCGCTCATTGGTGCAGCGAAATGGGATCGGTAATCCGTGATCTGTGAACGGAAAAAATGATCAAGGATCACCATTCACAGATGACACCTTCATCAGCGGCGGAAGATCGATAGCAGCAGACTCAACAGAATGCTAACAATGATGCAGGTGACGATGGGAAAATAGAATGCAGAATGTCCGCGCTCGATTCGAATGTCGCCAGGCAATCGTCCCAGCCATTTCGGCACAAGGCCGCCCCACATCAGCAAGCCTCCCACCGTGGTGATCACACCAACGATGACCAGGAATTTGCCCAGATCGCGCATCATTCAAAAAGTTGCGCGAATCAAGCGGAGGCACAAGCTTGAGAGCGAATGGCCGTACAATTCCGAGATTACTATGAGACGCTGGGCGTGCCAAAGACTGCCAGCGAAGACGAGATTCGCAGCGCTTTCCGCAAGCTGGCGCGCAAACATCATCCCGACGTGGCTAAGGATAAGAAGGCAGCCGAGGAAAAATTTAAGGAAATCAACGAAGCCTACGAAGTATTGGGCGATCCAGAGAAACGCAAAAAATATGACCAACTCGGCGCTGATTGGGATCGACCGGGCGGATTTCAACCGCCGCCGCAGTGGGGTCCGCAACCAACGGAAGGCGGATATTATCAATGGGGTGGCGACGGCGGCGGAGTTCAATTCGAATTCGGCGGAACCGGCTTCAGCGATTTCTTCGAAGCGTTTTTCGGCGGAGGTCGCGGACGCTCGGCCTTCGGAGGATTCGGGGGGCGCGAAGCAACCTCCGAACGCGGTGCGGATGTTGAAGCGGACATTCTCGTGACGTTGGAAGAGGCACTAAACGGGTCCACACGACCAGTCTCGCTGCGTCGGTCAGGATCAAACAAAGTCGAAAACTATCAGGTTAAGATCCCGCGCGGCGTTCGGGAGGGCCAGCGAATACGTCTGGCCGGCCAGGGCGAAGCCGGCATGGGCGGAGGAAAAAGCGGTGATCTATTCCTGCGCGTCCGGCTGGCCCGCCATCCCGATTTTTCAGTCGAGGGCAGCGATTTGATTCATGAGGTCAAAATCGAACCGTGGCGGGCAGTACTCGGCAGCGAATTGCTCGTGCCTACTCTCGAAGGGAAGGTGCGCCTGAAAATTCCTCCAGGTACACAGGGTGGTCAGCGCTTTCGTCTCCGAGAACGGGGTTTGCCAGGCGTTTCAGGCAAGCGTGGCGATCTGTACGTCGAAGTTCAAATCAACGTGCCAAAGAAGCTGACTGAACGCGAGCGAGAAATCTGGAAAGACCTGGCGAAACTACATGGAACGTAGTGGCAACGAAGAAATCCCAATATCGAATCAAGCAAGCACAAAACCCGACCGATGAACGAGCGAGGACAGAGTGCTTCGTGATTTGATCCTTCGTCATTCCTTTGCGCTTCATCATTCGTCATTATCAAAGAGATTCCTCGACAGCAGTCGTGCGCCTCATTAACAAACTGTCACAATGAAAATTTCTGTCGGCTCAGATCACGCCGGGTTTCGTTACAAGGAAAA
>QHOR01000329.1:4968-5406 GCA_003219395.1 Verrucomicrobiota bacterium
TTCGCCCGGCGGCGGAAGCTGTCGCTCGGGGCGAATGTGAACGCGGGATCGTGTTCGGTGGTTCGGGGAATGGCGAAGCGATGGTGGCAAATAAAGTCCATGGTGTGCGTTGTGCGCTTTGCTGGAGTGAAGAATCAGCCCGTCTCTCGCGGCAACATAACGACGCGAACGTACTTTCCATAGGCGAACGTATGATTCCGGAAGATCTCGCGCTTACAATTGTGCGGATCTGGCTCGAAACCGGTTTCGACGGTGGCCGGCATGAGCGGCGCGTCGCAATGCTGAACGCAATGTGAAGCAAAATGACGAAGCTCGAAGGAATGACGAATGATCAATTGACAAACGATCGCGATCTTGTTTGTCAGCCATTCGCGCTTCGTCTTTGTTTCGCGATTCGATATTCGTGCTTCGTCATTTCCCTACCGCATTGAATTGCTC
>QHOR01000330.1:0-397 GCA_003219395.1 Verrucomicrobiota bacterium
AAAGGCCTTCTCCAACAAACAAGATAATCCCAAAAGGCTTCCTGATCACCCAGTGCTGAAAATAAAGCACACCAATGCCAGCAAAGGCCAGCAGACATAAAAATGCCAACAACTGGTTACGCCACTTCATTTCGTTTCACTGTAACGTATGCGTCCTCGCTTGCGCTGGGAAAATGGCAAGCCAGGGAGGGGCGCGCCACACGATGCTTGAAACTGGATACTGGACGCCAAATGAAGCACGCGAAGCGGTTCGCGTTGCCGCGATTTGAATCCAGCATTGAGTATCCGGAACCCAGCACCGTATGTCTGTGAAAGAAGGGCTTGTCGACCTTCTCATTCATCGCCAAAGTGCGCGACATATGGCTGGTCCCGTAATGCTCATTATTCGCGACGGCTG
>QHOR01000330.1:512-4515 GCA_003219395.1 Verrucomicrobiota bacterium
GAGTGCAAGCGGAGGCGATGTGGGGTTGCCAGAAGGACAAATGGGCAACTCGGAAGTCGGCCACCTCAATCTGGGAGCCGGTAGAATCGTTTACCAGGATCTGACGCGAATTAATAAGGCAATTGAAGAGGGGGAACTAACGCGTAACGGGGTTTTAGAGGAAACTTTTTCCAAGGCACGCGGTCATCGCCTGCATCTGCTTGGGCTCGTTTCAGACGGCGGTGTGCACAGTCACTATTCGCACATGATCGCGCTTGCGAACGCGGCTCATGAGGCAGGCGTTACAGAGATTTTCGTTCATGCTTTCACGGACGGCCGCGACACATCCCCGACCGGCGGTGCCACGTATCTACGAACTTGTGAGAAGGAACTTGAGAAAAGCGGCGGGAAAATCGTCACGGTTGTCGGTCGCTATTTCGCGATGGATCGCGATCGACGTTGGGACCGCACCAAAAAAGCATGGGACGCTGTGGTTCTCGGTCGCGGCGAAATGTGCAAATCCCTTCCTTCGGCAGCGGTAGAGCAGCAATACAAAAACGGGAAAACGGATGAGTTCATGCCGCCATTGATTTTTTCGCACGCAAATGAACAGCGTGTGCGTGATGGGGACGTGGTTTTATTTTTCAATTTCCGCGCCGATCGTGCTCGTCAGTTATCACAGGCATTTTTGCTGAAGGATTTCAATGGCTTTGATCGTGAGGTCCGGCCGCAAGTCGATTTTGTGACGCTAACGCAATACGATGTGACCTATACTTCGCCGTTCGTTTTTGCCCCGCAAGAGCTGGCCGATATCCTGGGCGAAATCGTCAGCGCAGCCGGCAAACGGCAACTGCGCATCGCTGAGACGGAAAAGTACGCACACGTGACCTACTTTTTTAATGGCGGCATAGAGAAACCATTTCCGGGCGAAGACCGCAAGCTGATCCCTTCGCCAAAAGTCGCTACCTACGATTTGAAGCCGGAGATGAGCGCGTTCGAAGTCACCGATGACGTGCTCGCACAAATGGGGAATTACGATCTGATCATACTCAACTTCGCCAATGCCGATATGGTCGGTCACACCGGTGTGGTCGAAGCGGCAATCAAAGCTGTAGAGACAGTGGATAAATGCATGGAGCGAATTATTCCCAGACTTCTCGAGCTGGACGGCAAAGCCATCGTGACCGCCGACCATGGAAATTGCGAGAAGATGCGCAATGCTGATGGTTCACCCAATACTGCCCACACCAGCAATCTCGTGCATTTCATCTATGTGGCCAATGATGCTGCACGCTTTCGGTGCGAAGACGGAATCCTGGCCGATGTAGCACCAACTCTTTTGTTTTTGCTTGAGTTGCCCCAACCAAAAAAGATGACGGGCCACAATTTGCTCGTGCCAGCTTAGGGCGGTCCAGTGGCACCGCGATATTCGACTTCGCCAAGGCCAGGTCGATTTCTGCCCCAGGCAACAATCTGGTCGAATGTAATTTCGAAGTTCCGATTAATCGCTCGTGTTCCGGCCACGGCGATTCGATGCAACAGCCGAATTTGATACTCGGCTTGCGTTTCGTTCCAGATTGGTTTGCGGAGAAGCTTGAGCGCACCTCCGTCTTCCACAAGCGCGCCCCAACCCAAAGGGATCTCCGAATCGCGGAACAGCTCCTCAGGGAGGACGAGTAAATACAAATTCGCGCAGCGGTAGCGAAGTAACTTGTCGAACTTGGTGCAGTCAAAGAGGCGATTTTGAAGGGCATGCAACTCACGCAAAAGTCGCGCGTAACCACGGTGACCGACGACGGTGAAATCAGGCAGATCGAATTCTGGAAAAAGGGAATCGCCGTTCCGCAGGTTCGGATAATGCGCGCGGAGGCGCGTTTCGAGAACCTGCCTGCGCTGGGAAATCGTTTCGAGTCGCTGCCGTGCGGCGTCGCTCTGACAATTATCTCGACGCAGATCGCAGAGCGCCTGTTTACACTCAAAGATCGCTATTGATCCAGTTTTCTTACGCCGCAATCGATACGCGGCGACATCGGCACGATATCGGCAGTTTGGAAGACTCACTTCCGTCGCGCATGCGGAATACCCTTGGGCTTGCGCCCACAGGAACGCCAGCCGCTTCAATCGAGAATGCCTCTCAGTTTCGCCGCGAGCGCGTGTCATTCCCGCAGCCATCTGGCAAGTTCGCGTGCCCAATAGGTGACAATAATATCGGCTCCAGCTCGCTTAAGAGCAGTCATGATCTCAATTACGGCGTCGCGTTCGTTGAGGAAGCCTTTCTCGACGGCGGATTTGACCATCGCGTATTCGCCGCTCACATGATAGACCGCCGTCGGTTTTCGAAACCGCTCACGCACTTGCCACAAAACACCATTACAATGTCCGCTCCTTCGTCGATATCCAATGCTACCTCACGTAAGGCTTCGTTGGCGTTGGCAAAATCCATCTGGTAAGAGCGGCGGTCGCCGAACTGGGGAGGGCTCTCGGCAGCTTCCCGAAATGGCCCGTAGAAAGCCGACGCGAATTTGGCCGCGTAACTCATAATAGCTGTTTGATCGAAACCTCGCTCATCGAGCGCCTCGCGAATTGCGCCGACGCGCCCGTCCATCATGTCGCTTGGCGCCACGATGTCCGCACCAGCCGCGGCATGAGAGAGCGCCGTCTTCACTAACAACTCTACAGTCTCATCGTTCAGAACGTGGAAATGATCTTCATCTATACGCGTCACACCACAATGCCCATGACTCATGTACTCACACAGGCAGACATCAGTCATTGTGATAAGATCTGGACACTTTGATCTTATTTCCTTCACCGCATTTTGGACGATTCCGTTTTGAGCGTAGGCGCCGCTGGCCTGTTCGTCTTTCTGTTCTGGAATTCCGAAAAGTAGAACCGCCTGCAGCCCCAGCTCCTGAGCAGCGCGTGCTTCATCGGCAACTTCCGTGACCGGCAACTGAAACACCCCGGTCATACTCGGGATCGGCCGGCGCTGCTGCACTTTCTCGCTCACAAACAGTGGCAGCACAAAATCGTGAACGCTCAAATGTGTCTCGCGAGTGAGATTCCGCAGAGCAGGTGAACGCCGCAAACGACGGGGGCGATGCACGAGTTTTCTCACAACGCGACGCTACGCGTTGAGAAACTGAGTCGCAAGCAAGGCAGAAGCCGGCTAGCTCAAGTGCCGTCGCAGAACAATGGGCCAGGTGCTTGACGGCGCGTAACGTCAGGTGTCTGCATGTTGATCGTGACGCGCTGCTCGGATTATTTGTTGATCGATATCAGCAATTCGTACGCAAAATTTGCGTTTGCATCGAAAAGGCGAGTTTTAGCTGCTACCCGGATCACTACAGGCGAGCTTTCGAGCGGCGTGATCGCACGATTTCTCAGGAAACGAAATGTGGGGAAGATCGTTGTCTCTTCAGTAGTGCCGGAGAAGAATTCGGCAATTTGGAAAGCCTCCGGAGGAAAAGTGAATCTACTCTGGCTGGATTGGAAGCTGAAGCTGGGTGTCGAGATTGATTATCCGAAACCCTCATCGATTGGCGCCGATCGATTGGCAAACGCTGCGGCGGTGACAGCGCTTTACGGCTTTCCCGCAATCGTGGTGGATTTCGGCACGGCGGTGACCTTTGATATTATCTCTGAACGCCGAGCCTACATTGGAGGCGTGATTGCGCCGGGACTGGAAGCGATGACGAATTTTCTTTATCGGCGAACGGCGCTTCTGCCAAAGCTTTCATTGAAGGAGCCGCGACGCGCGATCGGTAAATCGACAATCCAGGCGATGTTGTCAGGAGCTGTGTTCGGCTATCGCGGATTGGTTCGCGAAATCCTGGCCCAAGTTCGGGCAGAGCAGTTTGCACGTAAGAAGGTCCACGTCGTCGCAACCGGTGGCTACGCGGGCTTGATTGCGAGACGATTGCCGGAGATCGACATAGTTCATCGGAATCTTACTCTGGAAGGGTTGCGAATTGTGGCAAACCTCAATGAGTGATTCACGGCGGGCGAGGTCAGTAGTGCCTTG
>QHOR01000080.1 GCA_003219395.1 Verrucomicrobiota bacterium
GGATCGGGGAAATAAGGTGCGAGTGCAACTGCAGTTCCGCGGCCGCGAAATGGCGCATCAGGAATTTGGTATGCAGCTCGTGCGCAAAGTTCGCGATGACCTCTCGGGAATGTCGCAGGTGGAAATGGAGCCAAAAATCACCGGACGCAATATTACGATGACCTTGGCACCGCTGCCGGCGAATCGACGCAAGAGGCGATTCACTGCGCCGGCTCCAGAGACACTGGAAGAACAGGAACCCGCTGTTTCACCTACCGGCGCCTAACGGCGCGGACGCTCATTTCGGGCATTCAGAGCTGGAATGTGTTGTCGTCAAACGCGCCGCGACCCAAAACCGCTTTTGCAGTCTGTTCTCTCGCGTGCCTAGTCGGCACTTTCGATATAAAACGACATCAAGGTTTGCGATGAGGCGTAGGTGACGGTTTGCGCGACGGGGCAGGAATAGGCGTGAATGGGGCGTTCGCCGCTGCTACCGCTGACAATCGGGTTTTTCGTGTTTTCGCCTCCTGATTGTTCGCGTCGAGCTTGAGAACTTTATCAGTATCCGCCATCGAATTCTTAACGTCTTTTTTCAATTCGT
Organism: Verrucomicrobiota bacterium; assembly: GCA_003219395.1. Classification (GTDB taxonomy): domain Bacteria; phylum Verrucomicrobiota; class Verrucomicrobiia; order Chthoniobacterales; family UBA10450; genus Udaeobacter. Next base: position 581 of record QHOR01000080.1, read on the forward strand.
AAATATAAGCGCGGTAATTCAGGTATCGCACTTCATTCGGCTTAAGTTTGATAACCTCAGAGTAATCGACGAGCGCCTTATCGTAGTCCTGGAGTTTCATTTCCACAGCCGCGCGTTGTTCGTACACGCGCACGTCCTGCGGAGTTAGTTTAATGGCCTCCCCGTAGTCGTTGATGGCATCCTGAAATTGCTGATTAGTCGCAGCAGCATAACCGCGTTGTTGATAAACAGCGGAGAGCTCATCTGCGTATTTGTGGTCGAGAGCCGTCGCTTTGCGAAGCAGGTCAATGGCTTTATCCCATTCTTGGTTCTTGGAAGCCTCCGCGCCCTCTCTGGCAAGCTTGTTTGCTTCTTTTGCATCTTTGGGGGCTTGCGCCTCGGACAAGTCTGCAGCGCAAACCGCCAGGGCCGCAATAAAACTAAAGACAAAGATTCTTTTCATAATTTGTTTTGGACGTTGATGTTCTTAAACGATTCGAAGTTCAGGCCGCGTATAGCTGGCCGCAAGCACAACTGTTTTACGTTTGTTCTGGAGAGGGAGCCTCGTCGATGTCGATCTTTGGTTCCTGCTCCGATGAAGCCGTTACACCGGGCTCATCGACACGTGCGATACGCACAGCGCGACCCGTGCTCTGGTCGATTTCAATCAGCGCTCCACGCAGACGCACTTCGCCGCCTGCCACGGGAAACGATGCAGGCAGATTTGAGATGAACCGATTCATGATCGGATCAACGGCCCGCCCCAGGATGGAATTTACCGGACCGCACATTCCGGCGTCGCAGAGGAAAGCCGTGCCACCCGGAAAAATCTGCTCGTCGGCGGTCTGAACGTGGGTGTGGGTCCCAATGACCGCAGAAACTCTTCCATCGAGGAACCGGCCCATGGCGATTTTCTCACTCGTAGTCTCGCCGTGTACGTCCACGATGATGTTCGGAGTTTCATCGCGCATCCTCGCTACTGCTGCATCGATCGAGCGAAACGGGTTTTCCAAAATCGGCTGCATAAATGTGCGCGCCTGCACGTCAATCACCCCGATTTTTCCCTTGGTCGTTTCAAGGATGATCGACCCGTTCCCGGGAGCGCCATCAGGATAATTCACCGGCCGCAATAAACGCGGCTCGGTCTCGATAAACCCAAGAAGTTCTTTCTGGTCCCATACGTGATCGCCTGTCGTGATAACTGAAACGCCGGCGCGCAAGAGATCGATCGTGATTTTTCCAGTTATGCCGCGGCCGCCAGCTGCGTTCTCTCCGTTAACGATGATGAAGTCCAATGCGTACTTCTCTTTTAATTTCGGCAGCCTGGCGATCACGGCCGTTCGGCCCGGCTCACCAACGATATCGCCAAGAAAAAGAACCGTTAACATGGTGCGACAGTAGCCATGACAAAACCGGTTGTCATCCCGAGCCGCGAAGACTGCAAGAGACCTCGCATAAACTGGAAACGTCAGAAAACTCTCGTCGCGTGATCAATCAGCCATCGTCAGATCCTTCGGTTTGCTCAGAATGACTGTGGGTAAAAACTGACCATCAATGCTCTATTGCTGGAGATCATGAAGCGCACGGCTCTGCTGACGTTTTGGTTTTTCAGCCTGGCGCTTACCGATCGCGCGGCGGACAACCTCGGCGTGCTTGGCCGCAGACCGAAATGGAGTGTGCTTGAGCACTATCAAGAAACCATTACACGCGATGAGTTCGCGCACCTGATCAACGACGTTTATTGCACACACGGATTCGCTCCGGATCTGATTGACATAAATCCCGATACGGCGCGGATTTTGACCAATTGCCAGTCGCAAAGCGTTTTTACTTTACGGTTTGCAAAGAATGACACCTCGCGAAATCCGGTGCCGCGTCTTTGGCATCCCGCTAAATCCTTGCCACGCAGGAAAGCAGACAAGCCGCTCTCAGGATTGCGGATTGCGCTCGACCCGGGTCATCTCGGCGGCAAATGGGCAAAGATGGAAGAGCGCTGGTTTCAGGTCGGCAATACCCAGCCAGTTCAGGAGGGTGATCTGACTTTGCAGGTCGCGCGGCTTCTTGCGCCGCGATTACGCAAATTAGGCGCGAAAGTTTATTTTGTTCGGGAAAGCAACGAACCGATCACGGCACAACGGCCCGATGATTTCCGGGAACTAGCCAAAAAAATTCTCATAAAGAATGGTGTGCCACAGCCCCGTGCTGACGTGCTTGATCCAAACGATCCGGAGAAAGAGCAAACGATTCGGTGGCAGAGCGAAATCTTATTTTACCGTTACAGTGAGATTCGCCGTCGGGCAGCGCTGGTAAACTTCAGGTTACATCCCGACCTCGTCCTTTGTTTGCATTTCAATGCTGAAGGGTGGGGCGATCCGAATAATCCTACGCTGACCGACATCAACCATCTTCATCTACTTGTGAATGGTTCCTATTTACAGCAGGAACTCGAATTTGATGACGAACGTTTCGAGATGATTCGGAGACTTCTCAGCCGCGCTTATGACGAAGAGTTGCCGCTGGCGGATACTATTGCCAGGGCAATGGCTCGCGACACACAACTGCCACCATACGAGTATCCGACCACGAACAGCACAACAAAGGTCGGCACGAGCGGTTATGTGTTTGCGCGTAATTTGCTCGCCACGCGTCTCTATCGTTGTCCCGTGGTTTATTGCGAGCCTTACGTGATGAACAGCAAGGATGCTTTCGCCCGGATTCAAGCTGGCGATTACGAAGGAACCCGCAACGTGAACGGCTCGCAGCGCAAAAGTATTTTCCGCGAGTACGCCGACAGCGTGGCGGATGGATTAGTCGAATATTACTCGAAAGCGCGTGACAAGGGTGATTGAGCCCATCGCCTGTATTGTAGGGCGTTTCTGTGAAACGCCATGGCGTCTGACACAGACGCCCTACAGCCCGCTTACCGCTTCGCAGATATCGTCGAGCGTCACATCGCTCGACAATCGGGCAGTGCCAATTCCAAGTGTGACAATGAATACCGCGCTTACGACTTTGTTGCGTGGAAAATCCTTCGGCAAACAGGTCGGCAAGTCGAATCGTCGCAGAAGGTCGATGATTGCATCGCGTTGTCTCGGCGCAAGCCCGGCTCTTTTAATTGAGATCGCGCATGCGGCGGCAATTCCAAGGCTCAGGGCTTCGCCGTGAAGAAATTTTCGGTAATCTCCCGCGCGCTCGACCGCGTGACCAATGGTATGACCAAAGTTCAGAAGGGCGCGTTCGCCCGTGCGGTCTCGCTCGTCTCGCGCGACGATTGCCGCTTTGATCTTGATATTACGCCGAATCAGCGATTGTAGGGCGAGCGCTCCGCTTGCCTCCCACGATTGAAGCTGCTTGAACATTTTCGCGTCGGCGATGATGGCGTGCTTAATGATTTCCGCGAATGCCTGATTGAACTCCCGCCGAGGCAGTGTTTTCAAAACATCGACGTCGTCAATCACCAGCGAGGGTTGGTGCACCGCGCCGATCAGATTCTTTCCATCGGGCATGTTCACTCCCGTCTTCCCCCCGATTGAGCTATCCACCATTGCAAGGAGCGTCGTGGGGATTTGAACATGAGGAACACCGCGATGATAAATCGCCGCCACAAACCCGGAGATATCGCCAATCACCCCGCCTCCGAGACCGATTATGAAAGACTGCCTATCCAATCCAGCGGCAATCATTTGATCGCAAATTGCGCCGACTTGCTTGAGGGCCTTCGATGTCTCGCCGGCAGGAATCGTGATTAATGTCGGCTTAAACCCAGCTGATGTCAGACTTCGTTTGACTCGGCTAGCGAAGAGCGGCCCAACGTTGCTGTCGGCAACGACTGCGCACGTCCGGTGAGGAAGATGCTGTCGCACACGTGCCCCAAATTGCTTGAGCAAACCCTTGGCGATAAGCACGCGACAACGCTGCCTACCAAAAGAGATGGCGATGCCGGCAGCGCGATCTCTTATTGCGTCGGATCCCAATGTTTTAGACCCAGGGGATTCGACGTTGTATCTTTGAATGTCCCGTTTGTGGTTGCCGGACCGAAGGCCACGGTCTCAACGTGCAAGTCGCAGAATAATGCGTTGATTTGCGTGCCATTGCGTTGTGGTCCAATCGCCATCCCTGCGCCACCTCCCGCAGCTAGATTGGGTACACTTGTGGCGATGCCCGTCCAGGAAGTGCTAACAGCGGGATTTCCACTGTAATTAGGCGCCATAAAAATCGTCGAGGCGGGCGATACGACCTTTCCCATGTTTCCCGCGATCCCAGGCGACGCCGTATACATGTTTTGGTTGATGCCGTAGCTAACCGGTGCATTGTCCGTTTCGCCACCGGCTCGCTTGTCAAAAGGCGACTGGAAAACTTTCCGAGTTTTCCCGATGTATCTCGGATAAATCACCGGATTCAAGTCCGTACCGATCCCGGGCGCTGCATTGATTACCGGAAGAATCTCATCCTTATCGTTGAGGTAGGTTTGTATCGCCATTCCTACTTGGCGCAAGTTGCTCATGTCTTTTGTTGCTTTGGCGCGCTCCGAAATCGTGGTGTAGGCCGGATAGACCATCGCCATCATAATAACAATAATCGCGAGGACGACGATCACCTCGATCAGGGTGAAAGCGCGCGCAAAGTGGGAAGCCTTGGTCATGCGGTTTGGTTCGCTACGAAGGCATGATATTGGCAGAGAGTGCCGATCGGAAGCGAAAAAGAACCGCAGAAAGGAAGATGCTTGACAATACACTTTCCAGTTCGTGTATGTAGATTATGCCAGACGAAGTGCCCACTCCATCTCCGCCTCCGCCCGGTCCCGAACCCGGAACAACGGCAACATCCACGTCGACCGGCTTACCCTCCAATGTGGCTGCAGCTATCGCCTGCATTCCGTTAGTGGGCGGCATCATTTTTTACATCCTGGAAAAGCACGATGCTTTCGTGCGCTTCTACGCCATGCAATCGATCATCTTCGGCGGTGCGTGGCTGCTGTTCAACGTGGCGTCGCAGATCGTGTATGCCATTTTTGGAAGCATTCCGGCAATCGGCGGAATCCTTGTATTTTTCTGGTCGATTATTTCAGGGTTAGTACATATTGCGTTCCTCATCATTTGGATTGTTGCGACGGTAAAGGCATTCACAGGCGTTCGCTGGGATATTCCTTACATTGGGCCGGTTGCGCGCAGACAGGTGGAAAGCACTTAGTCGGCGGCTGAGGACGTCAGCTTTCTCCGAGCAGCTTGACGACCACCTCAGTCAAGATCAGTTCATGATCGAGCTGCGTGGTAACCAAGTGAACATTTGCTCCCAGACACGCCTGCATGGCCCCAATTAGCTGGGTCGTTTCGAATTTGCCTGCCTGTTGTGCGGCGATCCCAAGGGCATAACCATTGATCGAGCCATCTTTTTTGCGCGGCAAATGATCTGTCGCTTCGGCGGGCAAGCGATTAATTGCGGAGACGAACTGGAAGGGGGAATGCAGGCGTGGGAGGCGATGACGTTCGATCAAATCTTTGGCGAGTAGCAAATTGCGAATCGTAGGAACGACTGCCACGAGCAAGATCCCGATAGCGCTTTCGCCTTGATCCAACAAACGTCGCACCAGCTTTAGTGACAGTTGGAGGTCGCGCGCCGCCAGGGCGTTACCTAACTCGAAAATAACACCTGCGCGTGAAAGCGGCACTAACTCGCGCACGATTTCGATCGTCACCACGCGGTCGGTTCCGAGAAACGTGTCGATCTTTTCCAGTTCGTTCTCGATCTGTCGCGTGTCGCCACCGGTCAGCAAGACGAAAAGGTCGAGCGCACCGTCGTCGAATTGGAGTTTTCTTTTTTTTGCGCGATGCTGAACTATCTCAAGAGCTTCTTCTTCCCAGCCACCTCGGCTGGAATCGAGCCGGTCGAAAACCTGCACCTCTGCTCGTTTGAGCAGCGTCTTATAAAAAGAGCGGCGTTTGTCCAGGTCAGTCGCACTGACCAACAGTGTGACACCGGGGCCAAAACCGCTGTCGATTAACCCGGCCAATTCTTCCAAGGCCGATTGCACCGCGGCCGAGCGGGCCTTTTGATCGTCACCTAAAAAATTTACATTCTTTAACCAAACGACTTTTGAGCTGCCAAAAAAAGGCAACGTTTGCAGCGCCTCGATTGCCGATCTTACTCGCACTTCGGCCTGGTCGACGTTGTCGGCAGCTCCATCAATAATTTCGAGTCCGAAATCGCCTGCGCCGGCTGGGGTCAGGTTACAGGCGAGCTCTGCGGCCACGCGTTTAACTTCTGCTTCATCGGAACCGAGTACGGCGTACACATTTGCGGTTGCCGCTTTTGTTTTTGGCATTGGCGATTTCATCGCATGCCGTTGGATGGATTACAAGATGCGCCCCCGCGCGTTGATGCGCCAGAGAGGATGTTGCGAGCCAGAGAGTGTAACTCTATTCGCCTGCGCCGCGCTGCAGGGCTGCTCGCGCGTATTCACGATTCAGCTTGGCAATGAAACTGGCGCTGATCTCGGCCGGGCAGACCGCCTCGCATTCGTATGTATTCGTACAATTGCCGAATCCTTCTGCATCCATCACGGAGACCATTCGCAGCACGCGGGTCTGCCGTTCCGGAAGGCCCTGTGGCAAGAGCGACAAATGCGATACCTTCGCAGCGGTGAAAAGCATGGCCGATCCATTTGGACAGGCCGCGGCACATGCACCACATCCGATGCAAGCCGCTGCTTCCATTGCCAGATCGGCATCATGTTTGGGAACAAGAATTGAGTTCGCCTCCGGCGCCGAGCCAGCGCGAGCGGAGATGAATCCACCGGCTTGCACAATGCGATCCAGGGCGCTGCGATCGACTACCAGGTCTTTTAGGAGCGGGAACGATCCAACTCGAAACGGCTCGATGGTGATCCTGGCACCGTCGCGAAATTTTCTCATGTAAAGTTCGCACACTGCGCCGGGATGATCGGGACCGTGCGGCTCGCCATTGATCGTAAGTGAGCAGGTGCCACAAATACCTTCCCGGCAATCGGAGTCGAACGCGACAGGTTCCTTTTCGCCTCTGACCAACGTCTCATTGAGAATATCGAGCATTTCGAGAAATGAGGTGTTCGGCGAAATGTCGTGCACTTCGTAATCGACGAGTTTGCCTGGCGTTTTCGCGTTCGCCTGGCGCCAGACTCTCAGAAGAAAGTTCATAGTTGAGAGTTGATACTTGATAGTTCGACAGCGACGCGCATGCGCTAATCGAGCACTAACGATTTCCGCAGACCGCTTAGCATCCTACCGATTTCGTCAGCCGAACTATAGATTACTCGGAAATTTTCGTCGGTTAGGAAGTCTTGGCGGCGGCCGATGAAAGATTGCGAAACGACTTCAAAGACTGAACCGGTCGCGATTTCAATAAACCGCGCGAAGTCAGCTTCCGACATACGAGATGTCCCCTCTGCGATATTCGATGAGATTGAGATAGCAGCACGTCGCATTTGGTTGGAAAGCCCAAAGCGTTCCTCCGCCGGAAAACCACGTGTGCGGTTGTAAACCAGATCAGCGAATTCGATCGCCTTCTGCCAGACGTCTAATTTCTCAAAGTTAAACATTCCTGCATTGGACAACTATCAACTATCAACTCTCAACTAAAAACTACTTATAGCTTCGCTGCGTTAAGTGCACGGTTTCGAAATTGAGAGGCTCGCGATGTAAGAGCGGCGGTCTTCCATCGCCCTGAAATTCCCAGGCAAACACCGCGGCATGGTTTTCATCGTCGCGCAGTGCTTCGCCTTCCGCAGTCTGGTGTTCTTCGCGAAAATGCGCGCCAGCAGATTCGTCGCGTTCGAGTGCGTCGATACACATCAACTCGGCGAATTCCAGGAAATCGGCAACGCGTCCGGCGCGTTCCAAAGATTGATTGAAATCATCACCATTCCCCGGGACTCGCACCTCGTGCCAGAATTGTTCGCGAAGTTCAGGGATTCTTTTTAGCGCCTCACGTAATCCCTTTTCGTGACGCGACATTCCGCATTTGTCCCAGAGCAGGAGGCCAAGCTCTCGATGGAAGGAATCGACCGAACGAGTGCCGTTGACGTTGAGCAGTTTCTCGATTCTGGAACGAACCTCTTTTTCCATTTCCTGGAACGCCGGAAAATCCGGCGACGGCCGTTTTCCCATCTGGCCAGCGAGATAATTCGGCAGCGTGTTGGGCAAAACAAAATATCCATCGGCCAACCCCTGCATCAGAGCGCTGGCGCCGAGGCGGTTTGCGCCGTGATCGGAAAAATTCGCTTCGCCGATTACAAACAGCCCGGGCACATTGCTCATCAGATCATAATCCACCCACAGACCGCCCATGGTGTAGTGCACAGCCGGATAAATCCGCATCGGCACTTTATAAGCGTTTTCACCGGTGATCTTTTCGTAGACCTCGAACAAATTTCCGTATCGCTCGCAAATCGTCTGTTCACCTAGTCGTTTAATCGCGTCGGCAAAGTCGAGATAAACGCCGCGTCCGCCCGGTCCGACACCCCGGCCTTCGTCGCAGACTTCCTTTGCAGCGCGCGAGGAGATATCCCGAGGCGAAAGATTGCCGTAGCTCGGATATTTTCGCTCGAGATAGTAATCGCGATCCGTCTCAGGAATTTCACCCGGGAGTTTGTCACGATCCTCCTTGCGTTTCGGGACCCAGACGCGCCCATCATTCCGGAGCGACTCAGACATGAGGGTGAGCTTGGATTGATACTCGCCACTGACCGGGATGCAGGTGGGATGAATTTGCGTGAACGAAGGATTCGCAAAAAGTGCGCCTCTTTTAAAAGCGCGATATGTCGCCGTGACGTTGCACCCGCGGGCATTGGTCGATAGATAAAATACGTTTCCATATCCGCCGGTGGCGAGCACCACAGCATCGGCGGTGTGGCTTTCAATTTTTCCTGAAGACAAGCTCCGAGTAACAATGCCCTTTGCGTGTCCCTCGACAATCACGAGATCAAGCATCTCCGTTTGCGGAAACATCTGGACCGTTCCGGCCGCGATTTGTTTACAGAGCGCCTGATAACAGCCGAGCAAAAGCTGCTGACCGGTTTGTCCACGAGCGTAAAAGGTCCGGGACACCTGTGCGCCGCCAAAGGAGCGATTAGCCAGCAGGCCTCCGTATTCGCGTGCGAACGGCACCCCCTGCGCAACGCATTGATCGATGATGTTATTGCTGATCTCGGCCAGGCGATACACGTTGGCTTCACGGGAACGAAAATCGCCGCCCTTGATCGTGTCGTGGAATAAGCGGTAAACGCTGTCTCCGTCGTTTTGGTAATTTTTCGCAGCGTTGATCCCGCCCTGCGCCGCAATCGAATGCGCGCGTCGCGCCGAATCCTGAAAGCAAAAACATCTGACGCGGTAACCCAATTCGCCCAGCGTGGCCGCAGCCGATCCTCCGGCCAGGCCGCTTCCCACAACAATGATCTCGAACTTTCGCCGATTGTTCGGGCTAACTAATCGCGAATGGTCGCGATGATTTCGCCATTTCTGGGCGAGCGGACCCGGTGGAATCTTGGCGTCGAACCTGCCGATCATAATTGTTGCGCCGGCCGGATAAACCCGAGCAAAACCGCCACCGGGATCGACGTATAACCGATGAACATGAGCCATGCGAAGATTCGGCCGCCCAAGGCGAGGCGGGGCGTCAGTTTCTTGTCATTCAATCCCAGCGATTGGAAGAAGCTGGACGATCCATGGCTCAAATGCAGCGTGAGTAGAAACAGGCCGACCACATAAAAGCCCGACACATAGTAATTCTGGAATCCGTACACCATCATGGAGTAAACGTCGTAATGGCCAAGAGGATCAGCCTTGAGTAAGCCAAACCGGTAATCAGTCACTCGCACGGTAAAGTGCGCAAGATGATAAACAATGAATGCCAAAACGATGAGTCCGCTCATCACCATGTGGCGGGAGGCAAACGTTGCTTTGACGTGAGTCTTATCGATATACGGCTCAGGGCGGGCACGCCTGTTTTCGATTGCCAATTGGATCGTCACGTAGATGTGAATAATGACAGTGGCGAGCAGAAAAATTCGAACTAACCAAAGCAGCGGCCCCAGATCCCGCAGATGCTGCGAGTAACCATTGATCCAATCAGGGCCGATAAAAATTTGCAGATTCCCGAGCAAATGTCCGATCACGAAAAGGATGAGAATGACGCCCGTGATCGCGACGATCATTTTCTTCCCGACCGACGAGTGATAAAAAGCTGCTAAAACATTCACATTACAAACATCTTACAGGGACAGCGGAGCGCGTTGTCCTCAACGCGTTGCCGGATCAAATGCGGCTTGCCGCTGAATTTCAGATTATGGACGCCGGTTGGAGCGTCAAGCTACAGCGATTGCTGCCTGCGGCTCGCCTTAGCGGCACTTGCTTTGCGATTCTTCGCGTAAGACGTTTCTAAAGCGATGGCCGCGCACGAAAAGACGCTGACGATTAACGAAATCTATCACTCAATTCAGGGTGAAAGTACTTGGGTAGGACAACCTTGTGTGTTCGTGCGGCTGACATTCTGCAATCTACGTTGCAATTATTGCGATACCGAATACGCCTTTTATGAAGGA
>QHOR01000334.1:0-415 GCA_003219395.1 Verrucomicrobiota bacterium
TTACTATCACGCGCTGACCGGTCACACGCTTTACCGAATCAAGACGAGTTTCCTCACAAATGACAAGCTCGGGAAACGCGAGCTGGAATCGAAAGTGGAAAACGTCGGGCAGACGTCAGCCTGTGATGGCATGCTCGAAGGCGCGGATGGCAGTGTTTATCTTACCGATCTTGAAAACAGCGCAGTCGTGCGTTGGAATCCTGCAAGCAAGCGCGTCGAGCAGATTATCGCGGACAAACGTCTGTTTTGGCCGGACACGTTGAGTTGGGCGCCGAACGGCGAGTTGTATGTCACCGCATCGCAAATTGAAAACATGCCACGTTTCAACAACGGCAAATCCACCCGCAATGAACCGTACAAGCTCTGGAAGATCGTCGGAATCAGCCGCGAATAGTCGCCGCTCGATCAAAACTGG
>QHOR01000334.1:426-1859 GCA_003219395.1 Verrucomicrobiota bacterium
AATGCTCGCCTCGTTCCAAAACTCGGACGCCGAACCAGCCCCAGTAAACGCGGTGATTCTTAATCAGTCCCTCCTCGATCTCCATTACTTCGACAAAATCCTGTTGCTCGCCTTCAGGGCTTTTGCGCGGATATTCCCAGATTAACGTTTTGCCGTCTGTGAAATATCGTTTGCGATAAAATATTCGCGTTGCTGGCTGCGTCCTTGCGAGCTCGTTGAAAAGCTTCCGCAACTGGTCGTGTCCATGCAGAACGCCGCGATCAGTCTTCAGGAGATGCCGGATCAGCGGACTTTCAATGGTCGCGTCTGGCGCATAAAGAGCGAGAAGCCTTTCGACATCAAGTTTAGAGAGCGCGTCATCCCATTCGTCATATATACGTTCGAAAACCTCCTGACGATTTTCACCGGTCCCGGCGCGGGCGCCGGCAGCGGCATTATTTCGCACCCGAGGGCGAGACCTTGCTTCCAGTGTATTCCGTTTTTGATTCATAATCTTCGTCAATTTGTTCGTCCGTGAACATTAAAATGGTTCCCGATTGGTGATCATTCTTCGTTTGTGTGAACTGTAAACGTCGGGGCCTTTTGATCGCGAGCGCTCGCGCCCAAACGGGACCAAAATCGGATGCGAAATCGTTTAAGTAATAAAAAGGCTTCGGAATGGTAACGGACAGCGACGCGGGTGACGGAAATCGGCGCTCACATTGGCAAGAGGATGATGGCGCAGCTGCGAAAATCAAAGATCGCACCGGAGGCAAGCCGGACGCTCGCGTGCGCGATGAAAACCATAGCAAAGACAAAGACGAAAAATTTCATGTTTCCCGAAGAACACTAATGATCGGAAGCGTCTGCGCGGGCATTGTTTTAATCGGCGTATTTTTGTACTGGCTGCACGCCCGCAATTTCGAATCGACCGATGACGCTTATACCACAACGCATGTGCACGAGATCAGTGCTCGCGTTGCGGGAACTGTTGAGAGCGTCAACGTCGACGATAATCAATTGGTGAAAGCAGGTCAGACGCTTGTGGTACTCGACCAGCGGGATTTCAAAGTCGCGCTCGAGCAAGCCCGAGCACAAGTACTTCAACGCCGCGCCGCCACAGCGCAGGCCCGGGCGAATCTCGATCACGCGCAAAGCGATTATGATCGCATCACCAAACTTAGCCATGAAAAGGTTGTCTCCAAACAAGAGCTCGACAATGCGACGGCGGCATTGCGAACTGGGAGAGGAGCCATTGATGCCGCGAGCTCCGATCTGGCGGCGGCGGAAGCGGCACTGCACAACGCGGAGCTCCAACTCTCATACGCAACGGTTGTCGCCCCAGCCGATGGCGTGATCGGGAAGAAGACTGTCGAAACTGGAATGCGAATTCAGCCAGGCCAGGCGCTGATGGCTGTGGTGGAACGGAATGTCTGGGTGCTTGGAAATTTCAA
>QHOR01000334.1:1916-4252 GCA_003219395.1 Verrucomicrobiota bacterium
GTCGATAGTTTGCAGCCGGGCACTGGATCGACATTCGCCTTGCTTCCACCGGACAATGCCACTGGCAATTTCACCAAAATCGTGCAGCGCGTGCCGGTGAAAATCGTGTTCGACGACATTGGCCAATATCGGGCTCGCGTTGTTCCGGGGTTGTCATGTGAGCCGAAAATCGATCTGCGCATCGGCCCACGCGAAAGCTATGGCAGGCAGGCAAGCAAACGCGAGTGAGGTCCGACCATGGCCGAAGAAAATCGCAAGATGGATTTTCGGAAATGGGTGGCGGTATTCGGCACCATGCTGGGTGCATTCATGGCTGTGCTGGACATTCAGATCACCAACTCATCTTTGCGTGATATTTCCGGCGGGATCGCTGCCACGCCCGACGAAGGCTCCTGGATTTCCACGGCGTATTTGGTCGGCGAAATCGTCACGATCGCGCTGACTGCCTGGCTCGCGCAGGTCTTTACCGTTCGTTATTACCTCCTTGCAAACGTATTTCTTTTTCTATTCTTTTCCGCGCTCTGCGGAATCTCCAAGAACTTGGGCCAGATGATTGTGTTTCGTGCCGGCCAAGGCTTTACCGGTGGCGTTTTCATTCCGATGGCGCTCACCGTGATTGTAAGTACGATGCCAAAAAATCTTTTGCCGGTCGGTCAGGCGATGTTTGGGATGACGGCTACGCTTGCGCCAGCGATAGGCCCCGCGCTTGGCGGATGGCTCACGGATCACTTTGGATGGGAATGGAATTTTTATGTGAACTTCATTCCCGGGGCGCTCATGCTGGCTTCGATCCTTTACGGCGTCGCGAGGGAACCGATGAAGCTCGGGCAGCTTCGGACTGGAGATTGGTGGGGAATCCTCTGCATGGCTATTGGACTCGGATCCCTTGTGGCAATGCTCGAGGAAGGCCAGCGAAAGGATTGGTTCGGCAGTCTATTCATCCGCAATTGCGCAATTCTCGCCGCGATCTTTGTTCCGTTGTTTATCATGATCGAATTCGTCCGGGAGAAGCCCTTCGTGAATCTGCGTCTGCTGGCGTGTCGCAACCTGGCATTCACATCCATCATCGCTTTTGGGCTCGGTCTGGCGCTTTACGGAACAATATTTTTAATCCCGCTTTATCTCGGCACCGTCCAGGGGTACAGCCCGCTCCAGATCGGCGAAGTATTGATCTGGGTTGGTTTGCCACAGTTTCTGATCTTCCCGTTTTTGCCGTGGTTAATGAAACGGTTCGATCAACGCCTGCTCGTTTGCTGGGGCTGTCTCATTTTTGCGGTGAGCTGTTACATGAACATTAGCATGAGCTTTAACTATGCCGGTGATCAGCTCAGGGTCGCAAATCTCGTGCGGGCATTCGGACAGCCTTTTACGATTGTTCCGATCACTGGGCTTGCGGTGGCAACGCTAGCAGCACAAGACGCCGGGAGCGGTTCCGCCATCTTCAATATTTTCCGTAACATCGGCGGCAGTTTTGGCATTGCGATTCTTTCAACGCTGATCACCCGCCGTGAACAGTTTCACGACGTTCGCATTGGCGAATTGGTCACCGTCTACTCACCGGCAACTCAGGCCCGACTCGCCGAGGTGCAGGGGAATTTCGTAAACAAAGGCTTTGATCCGACAACAGCGCTGAAGCAATCATACGCCGTTATCAAGTCGCTCGTTACCCGCGAAGCGTTTGTCATGGCGTTCAACGACGCTTTCCTTGTCATCTCGATTACTCTGCTCGTCTGTGCCGTCGCCATCTGGTTCTGCAAACCGTCACGCGCGCAGGAAGCGCATTCGCCGGGTGGGTAACATCGCTACGCAAGCAATCGATCCGTGATCCAAAACGCAAGGGCGTAGCTGGCAAAGATCGATAATCCTCCGCCAATTCCCGCCAGAACCGCTCCCCGCCACGACCCCCGCCGCAGCATTCGCGCAAACAACGCGAACCCTAGCGCAATTCCGAACTCCCCAAGAATGATGTACCACGGCGTAAATGAAATCATTCGGCAACCACTGTATTGCCACCACTGAATTCTCCGCGCCATCTCCTCGTAAAATGGAATATTGATTGCGCCGAGCAACGCAATCATAAGCAAACCCGCCTTACCGAACCGTTCCCATAATCGCAACCCGATGTATCCGAATTGCACCGCCACCACTTCCCAGGCCAACGGCATCCACAGCGGCGATCGCCAGATGACGGGACCCCCGCCAATCGAGTAATCCAATGTCCGGGTGTAATCGACCAGCCACGCGTCAGCAGGAAGTTCAACAAGTCCGAGTACGATTCCAAATAGAAGAAACCGCCCGAGTAAAGCGTCGCGTCTCACGAGCGCAAAGCCAACTAG
>QHOR01000335.1:0-2197 GCA_003219395.1 Verrucomicrobiota bacterium
TCGGAGATGCCAGGGAATACCGCGTTGCCAAGAAATGAAATGCGATGACCACAGCGATGGCAAGCAGCCCGATCGCAGTGGCGACTGTGTGGGAGCGAGCTTCGCTTCCCAAGACAATTTTCGCCATTTCAAGCGTGAACCCATGCGCGATCACCAGGGTGACGTGAACGACAATGAAACCGACAAAGATGATCAGACCGATGAAGTGCAGACTGCGGGCTGCCTGGTGGCCTCCAAAAATTCGGAGAAACCACGGGAACCTTGCAGCCAACGCCGGTGACATCATGATCCCGGTAACGATTTGGAAGGGGGACAGGATAAAAATAACGAAAAGGTAAGTGAGCTGCTGAAGTGCGTTGAACGGGTCTCCATTCGGTGGCAGTCGAAAATGGGCATATGCGACGAGGGACTGCCATGCTGCCGGAAAGATTTCCAACGACGTCGGCACGAGTCGACGCCACTGTGGCGTTGTGAAGAGGAGAACGATATAAATCACGCCAGTCAGCAGCCAGCCATTCAGCGCCCAAAAGTGCCAGTGGCGACCGAGACCCAGATTGTTGCGGCCGGGCAACGCTGCCCACGGCGAGATCGGTTCGATTTCATCCTCTGCAGTCCAGGCGGTATCTTTGGCGAATTGTTTCCTGGTGAAGCGAATCCATTCGCTTCCCGGCAATGCGTCGTCGCGCCAGTAAAGCTTTGGGTGCGCACCGATGATTTCGATCCCGCTGCGAATGAGCAACGTCGTGAAAAGGAAGGCGAAGAAGTGGGTCAGGCGAATCCAGAGGGGAAATCCGAGTTGAAAGGGATCATCCATAACGCGAAACCGCCGGTCGGTCGTTATCTATCGCACATGCTGGCTGCGGCGGATGGCGCTTGTGAAGCACCGGCAGTTGTCTCGCCAAAAGCTGTAGTCGTCTCGCGCTGTCGAGGCGCCTGCCGGACACGGCGACAGAGCGCGTGGCTACAGTTGACTCCAAAGCAAATGCCGCTCCATCCTCGGCTACGCTTGGACATGACAAAGTCGATGTAGCGGCCGCTCTCTCAGCGGCAGCGGGGATGGAATGCCGAATTATTGCGATGACGGGGCTGCACGCGATTCACGTTACCGTCGGCATCGCGATTATGCCCGTTTTGGCATTACTTGCCTGGCAGAGCAAATTTTCTCATGGAAATTACAACACGATCGAGATCGCCGGTTTGTACTGGCATTTCGTGGATATCGTCTGGGTATTCTTGTTTCCGCTTTTGTATTTAGTGGGGCACCGCTGATGGAAAAGGTTACACAGCCGAAAGTTTATGTTCGCACCTGCGTGGCGCTGCTGGCGCTGCTCGCGTTAACCTGGGCGATCGGCTATGTCGATCTCGGTTCATTCAATCTGATCGTTGCGCTCGCGGTCGCCATCGCCAAGGCAATCGTAATTGCCCTTTTCTTCATGCACATAAAGGGAAGCAGCCGGCTTTTGCATCTTGTCGCTGTAGCCGGCGTAATTTGGCTGCTATTCCTGATATCACTCACACTTGGTGATTACTTCACTCGAGGATGGGTGCCGTTGAATCATTAGGCGGAGTACACGCTTTTAAAATCAGGTGTGAACAAGTTAGCATCACGGCGAAATCTGCGCGGGATACCTGCTCCACAGATCCAAGTAATTTCGTTTTCCTGCTTGCCGCGTAACGAAATTTACTGAAGACTCGGCGTCCGTGAAAAGTTGCAGGATTCTGCTCGCAGGCTGTTTGAGTGCATGGTGGCTCGCCGCAGCCAGCGCGCATGCAAATTCCATCACCGTCACAAATACCAACGATGGCGGCCGTGGCTCCCTGCGTCAGGCTATAGCGGATGCCAACGATGGCGACACCATCGACGCCAGGAGCGTTGTTGGATCGGTCCAGCTCAGCAGCGGCGAGCTACCGGTGAACAAAAACCTGATTATCAACGGGCCGGGCGCTGACAAGTTGTCGGTTGAGAACACGCGCTCGAGCCGTGTGTTCGAAATCGGTGCAGATAAAGTGGTCGCCATTTCGCGGCTCGCGATCAATAGCGGAGAGGCCGTATGGGGCGGGGGCATTTACAATGCCGGGATATTGGAGATCACCCGCTGCAGTATCCGTGGCAATGAGTCTAGCGCGGTGCGAGGACGTGGCCTGGGTGGTGGCATCTACAATGCCAGCGGCGCAGAAGTCGCCATCATTGACAGCA
>QHOR01000335.1:2267-4434 GCA_003219395.1 Verrucomicrobiota bacterium
ACCGGGACGCTGTACATCGTCAACAGCACCATTAATGGCAACAGGGCGAGCGGGAGCGTACAGAGCGGCGGCACAGGCGGCGGTATCTTCAATGGTGGTGCGCTTGGCATTAACAACAGCACAATCAGCGGCAACCTGGCCGACGGGATCGGCGTGTTTATTGGTGGCGGCGGCATCACCAATGGCGGTGGAAATATTCTAATTCAGAACAGCACCATCACCGGCAATGCGGCTGAGGGCCCAAGTAGCCCTGGTTTCGGCGGTAATATTTTTATGGCGGAAGGTACGCTGGAGATAGGAAACACCATTCTAAACGCCGCTTCTGGCGGCAATATTGTTAGCTTTGGTAGCCCAGGTAAAATCATCTCGGATGGTTACAATCTCAGCAGCGATAATGGTGCCAATTACCTGAGTGCGGCTGGTGATCAGGTGAATACCGATCCCAAGCTTGGCCCGTTGCAGGACAATGGCGGCCCGACTTTTACTCATGCGCTCCTGCCGGACAGCCCGGCAATTGATGCGGGTAACCCGAACTACGATCCCAAAAATTTTCAGTCGCCACTGATGTACGACCAACGCGGTTTCGGTTTCTATCGAACGAAGCGGGGGCGAAGGGACATTGGCGCATTTGAGGTGCAAGAGCCGCATGTAGCACGAATACGACCAACGCCGCCCCCAACACCAACGCCGTCGTCGACACCGCGGCCATCGCCGACACCAAGTCCGTTGCCGACACCAACCCCATCGCCGTCGCCCACGCCAACGCCGTCGCCTTCCCCGACGGCAACGCCATCGCCAACAACACCACCGCCGACGTCGACTCCAGATCCCCGAGAGATCGCGATTGCGAAGATTCGTCGGGACATTGGTTTCACGCGGAAAGCGGTCCATGAGCTGAACGGGACGAGATCAGTTCCACCGTCAGTTTTCGCGTGGCTGAAGCTTCGGCTCCGCGTACTCAAGGCGCGGCTGGCGTATCCGCTGGATGAAGAGCTCGCGCAAATTGATCAGCGACTGCTCAACCACGGCCCGTTGAGCGAGGCTGCGAAGCGAAATCTATTGGCACGGCTGAATGCCCGTCTGAACGCGCTGCACGGCGGCGGTTGACAGCAGTCGCGAGTTTAAAGGCTCGTTCGAACTGCTATTCGAACCGGCATTGAAGTTGAATCGCACTTCATGTCATCGCCATCGTGATGCTGGCGTCGATTGTGCTTCCAATCATCGTCACCCCACTCCGACGTGAGCGATCACCGTGAACCTCCACACGCGTTTGTTTTTGCTGGCTTGGCTGACTGCACTATGACATTTTCAAGCGACTGAAATTCGCTCCAGCCGCGAAGAAATGGATGGAGATTATGTTTGCGCTGCTTTCGAAATGGCCACTCGTTAGGCAACTTCGCGAGCGCAAGGATGGAACCGGGCTCGAGTCGATGTCGGACAAAACGCGTGCGATGCACGCGCGGATCGACGATGCAAAAGTTGCGCGTTCGATTTGTCCTTATTGCGGTGTCGGTTGCGGTCAGCTGGTTTATCACAAGGAAGGCAAACTGATTTCCATCGAAGGCGACCCTGAAAGTCCGATTAGTCAGGGAAATCTTTGTCCGAAAGGGGCGGCATCCTATCAATTGCTCACCCATTCGCAGCGCGAAACGAAAATAAAATACCGCGCGCCGCGGGCGAAGCAGTGGACGGAAATGTCGATGGATCGTGCCATGGACATGGTGGCGGACCGCGTCTGGGAATCACGAAAGCGCACCTTCATCAGACAGGAGAACGGAGCAACAATTAATCACACGACCGCGATTTGCCATCTGGGCGGCGCCACACTCGACAACGAAGAAAATTATCTGATCAAAAAATTGTTTACTGGAGGCCTGGGAATGGTCTGTGTGTCCAACCAGGCGCGGATATGACATAGCAGCACGGTGCCCGGTCTGGGCACCTCCTTTGGCCGGGGCGGAGCTACGACTGCGCAACAGGATCTGGCCAATGCCGACTGCATTTTAATTGAAGGTTCATCCATGGCCGAGGCGCATCCGGTCGGTTTTCGCTGGGTGATGAAGGCCAAAGAGCGCGGTGCAACTGTAATCCACGTAGATCCAAGGTTTTCGCGCACCAGTGCGCTGGCCAACATCTGGGTGCCGATCCGTGCAGGCAGTGACATCAC
>QHOR01000081.1:0-8659 GCA_003219395.1 Verrucomicrobiota bacterium
GAATGGTTCAAGGCCGAGGTATCTCGCGACGGCAAGGTTTATCACATGGCTTTCGCCAAGGGGAAAACGACCGACAAACTGACTGTGATCGGCGAGGTCAAAAACAAGAAGACCACCGGCACGCTGATCACGTTTCTGCCTGATCCCGCGATCTTCACAATTACGACCGAATTTAAGTTCGAGCGGTTGGCGACGCGTTTGCGGGAGCTGGCATTTCTCAATCCCGGTCTCGAAATCACACTTACTGACGAGCGCGCCGACCCGGCCAAGAAAGAAACCTTTTTGTACAAACACGGCATCGAAGAATTCGTGAAGCAGCTCGGCGAGAACAAACAAGTTCTCCACCCGAAACCAATCGTTATCTCACGACAGCGCGATGAAGTTTTTGTCGATGTTGTTTTGCAATACAACGACAGCTACAACGACCAGATCTTGCCATTTGCGAATTCAATCGCCAACCCGGATGGCGGGACGCATCTAACCGGTTTCCGCACGGCGTTGACCAGAGCAATCAACCAATACGCCAGGCAAAATACGCTGTTGAAGGAGAAGGATCCTTCCCTTTCCGGAGACGACGTGCGCGAGGGACTGATTTGCGTACTCAGCGTGAAATTGCCTAATCCGCGCTTCGAATCGCAGACCAAGGTAAAGCTAGTGAACACAGAGATCGACGGCATCGTAAATTCGACCGCCTATGACGGGCTCATGACTTACTTCGATAAGAATCCGCCAATTGCCCGACGCATTTTTGACAAAGTTCTCACCGCGGCCAGAGCGCGTGAAGCTGCTCGCAAAGCACGGGAAACAATTCGCAAGGGCGCTCTCACAGGCGGTGGATTGCCTGGGAAACTGGCGGATTGCTCAGAGCGCGATCCAGAATTGACGGAGCTTTACATCGTGGAAGGTGACTCGGCTGGGGGCTCCGCCAAGCAGTTGCCGATTCGCGGCAAGTTAATCAACGTCGAGAAAGCGCGCGAAGATCAATTTCTTAAAAACGCCGAGATCCAGGCGATGATCACGGCGATCGGCGCGGGCATTGGCAAACCGAAAGAGGAGGCCAACGGCAAGGATGAAGGCCGCTTCGACATCTCCAAGCTGCGCTACGGTCGAATCATCATTATGACTGATGCGGACGTTGATGGTTCACACATTCGAACGCTGTTGCTGACCTTTTTCTTCCGGCAGATGACCGAGTTGGTGCGCGCCGGAAAAATTTACATCGCACAACCGCCGCTCTATCAAATCAAGCGGAAGAAACGCGAAGAATATGTCGACGACGATGCGCGTCTGAACAAAATCCTGATTTCCCTGGGCGCGGAGGACGTGCGCCTGAAAAATCTGGCCGATGACAAGGAAATCACCGCGGCGCAACTGAAGGACATTCTCGAATCACTCGAGAAACTCGCCAAGTTAAGCGAAGCCGTGCGACGCCACGGCGGCGATTTTGAAACTTATCTCACCCACCGGAATTCCAAGTCGGGCAAGCTTCCGAATTATCTGGTGAAAGTGCGCGACGGAAACGAGGAAACGGCACATTATTTTCACGACGAAAAAGCAGTCCGGAAATTCCACGAAGAAAATCTCGATCTGAATTTGTTCGATACGCAGATGGGCCAGGAGTTGCTGCCATTGGGCGAGAGCACGCCGACGACCAAGACCAATGGCGGGCCGCGGCGACGCGGCAGGCTGGTCGAGTTGCACGAGTCGGCTGCGATCGAAAAAATCATCGCGGAACTCGCTCGCAAAGGATTGAAAGTCGATCATTACGCGACGAGCGACCACCCGATCTTCGAGTTGATCGAAGGCGAAGGGGACAAGGCCGTCTCGCACCCGCTGTTTTCGATCCCCGAGATCCTCGAAAAGATTTTAGAGATTGGCCGCCGCGGAGTTCAGATCAAGCGCTTCAAAGGTCTGGGTGAAATGAACGCCAAAGAATTGTTTGAGACCACAATGAATCCGGAGAAACGCAAGCTTCTGAAGGTGGATCTGAACGACGATAACGCTGTCGATGCCGATAAAATGTTCACGATTCTGATGGGCGACGTTGTCGAACCACGCCGCCAATTTATCGAAGATAACGCGCTAAACGTCCGAAATCTCGACGTGTAAGATGGGCGGTCTGCTCCATAAACTGCGGCATCCGCGGCGTTGTTATGTTGTCTGCACAATTCCACGGTCTGGCAGCAATTTGTTAACTGATGGATTGCGCGACACACGCCGCGCCGGCATGCCGAAACAGTTTTTTCTGCCGAAGGACGAATCGCGCTATGCCGCAGAGCTCGGGCTCAACGCAGTGGCCGATTATGCCGCGTACGTGCGCGGCATCGTGAACGGCAAAAGAACGCACAACGAGGTCTTCGGTTTCAAACTAATGAGCTGGTACTTGGACGTTTTTTTGGCGCGTCTGCGAGAGGCACATGCTTTTGGAAACTCGTCTACGAGCGATCTGGACCTGCTGCGAACGGCTTTCCCGCGTCTTCTCTTTGTCCGCATCGTGCGCTGCCATAAATTGCGGCAGGCCTTGTCTACGGCTCGTGCATTGCAGACAGGACTTTGGAAAGTGCAGAAGGGCAAAACGACCTTGCGAGAACCGGAGTTCGATCCGGATTTGATCGAGCAATCGCTCCACGAAGCTGAACGGCAGGAGAAAATCTGGGATGAATTCTTTCGACGGAGCGGAATCAAACCCTTTCAGGTTGAGTATGAAAAACTCTGCCAGGATTATGAGGCGACGATCCGCGCAGTGTTGAGGTTTTTGAAAATCAAACTTCCGGCCGGTGTGCCCGTTGGTCCACCTGTGACGACGCGGCAGGCCGATAAGATTTCGCAAATGTGGGAAGAGCAATTCCTCGCGGAGCGCCCTTCTGCATATTCTCCAGCTTCTCACTAAAGAAAATCATGCTGAACCCGAACGAAAAAATAGAGCCGGTAAATGTAGCCGATGAAGTATCGCGCTCCTTTCTCGATTACTCGATGTCCGTCATTATTTCTCGCGCACTACCGGACGCGCGCGACGGGCTCAAACCATCGCAGAGAAGAATTCTTTATGCGATGCACGACTTGTCGTTGTTTCCAAACAGGCAGCATCGCAAATGCGCGAAGATCTGCGGCGACACCAGCGGAAATTACCATCCGCACGGCGAAGCGGTAATTTATCCTACGCTCGTCCACATGGCCCAGCCTTGGGCAATGCGTGAAACGCTTGTCAACGGGCAGGGTAACTTCGGCTCCGTCGAAGGCGATCCCCCGGCGGCCATGCGTTACACCGAAGCGCGGATGACTCATCTCGGCGCAGCGCTGATGACGGACATGGATAAGGATACCGTGGATTTCGTCCCAAATTATGACGAAACCCGCACCGAACCGACGGTTTTTCCAGCTGCCTTTCCAAATCTGCTCGTTAACGGCGGAACCGGCATCGCTGTCGGCATGGCGACCAACATTCCACCGCACAATCTCAGCGAAGTCATTGATGGAATCTGTGCCCAAATCGACGACCCGGAAATCACGCTCGAGGAGCTGATGAAACACGTCAAAGGGCCGGACTTCCCAACCGGATGCGTCATCTGCGGTGTGTCGGGAATCAAACAATATCTCGAGACCGGCCGCGGCAGCATGAAGGTGCGGGGCAAAGCGGGCATCGAAGAGCTCAAAGGCGGCAGAGAACAAATCGTCATCACTGAGATTCCATACAACGTCAATCGCGCAACCCTCGTCGAACGCATTGCATCCCTGGTAAACGAAAAAGTGTTGACAGACATTAGCGCCGTTCGTGACGAGTCCGACGAAAATACGCGAGTCGTTATCGAACTGAAGCGCGACGGCAATCCCAAGGTTGTGATCAACAATCTTTACAAACACACTGCGATGGAAAGCTCCTTCGCAGTGATCATGCTGGCCATTGATCATGGACGGCCGAAACTCCTTTCACTCAAGGAAGCAAACGCCTGCTATATCGAGCACCGGCGGGAGGTTGTACTTCGTCGCACCCGCTTCGAATTGCGTAAAGCGGAGGAGCGCGCCGAAACGCTCGAGGGTTACCTCATTGCGCTCGCTAATCTCGACGAGTTTCTCCGCATCATCCGCGGATCAGCTAGTCGCGATGAGGCGCGGGTAAAATTGCTGGCCTTCGAGTTCACCAAGCGTCAGGTCGAGCAAATCGGCATATTGATTCGCAGTGAGGCCCGCCTCACCGATGGACGCTACGCGTTCAGCGAACATCAGGCTGACGAAATCCTAAATCTTCGGCTGTATCAGCTCACGGGACTGGAGCGAGAAAAAATCGACAAGGAATACAAGGAACTGCTCGAATCCATCAAAGACCTTCGCGATATCCTGGCTAAAGAGCAGCGTGTCTTCACGATTATCAAAAAAGAGCTCCGGGAGATTCGCGACAAACACGGTTCGGCGCGTCTGACGGATATCGTGCCCGATCAGGCAGAGATCAACATGGAAGATCTCATCGCAAACGAGGGTTGCATCATCAGCATTACTCATGCGGGCTTTATTAAACGCACGGCTGTGAGTGCATTTCGTGCGCAACGGCGGGGAGGAAAGGGCGTCATCGGCATGCAAACGCGCGAAGGCGCTACGGAGGAAGAGGAAGGCGATTTTGTGCAGCATCTCTTCACCGCGACCACCCACGATTACTTGATGTTTTTCACCGCGACCGGACGCGCTTACGTGGAAAAAGTTTACGAGATCCCCGAGATGGGCCGCGCTGCCAAGGGACGCTCGATCGCCAATATTCTTGAGCTCAAGCCCGATGAAAAAATCGCCGCGACCATTCGGGTCCAGTCAAAAAAATTCGGCACCGGACCAAGCGCTGTCGATCAGACCTGGGACGAAAATTTCCACATCGTGTTCGCCACGCAATCCGGCATCGTTAAAAAATCAAATCTCTCCGATTACGCGAATGTCCGCCGTGGCGGCATCATCGCCATCCAGATCGAGGAAGGGGATCGGCTGATTGATGCGAAGCTAACGAACGGAAATAACGAGATTGTGCTCATCACCAAGGATGGAATGAGTTTGCGATTTCACGAGGAACAACTGCGCGATCAGGGCCGTAACACAGTCGGCGTTTGGGGAATTCGTCCCGGGAAAGGCGACCACGTAGTCGGCAGCGCCATTGTTGATCCAGATTCCATGCTGCTGGTCGCGGGCGAAAATGGAATTGGCAAACGAACCTCGTTCGATGATTACCGGCGGCAATCACGGGGCGGCAAAGGTATCATTACCATGAAGACCGGTGAGAAAACCGGCGATGTGGTCGGCGCGCTCACGGTCCGCGAGACTGATGAAATCATGCTCATCACCAACAAAGGCCAGATGGTACGCACCCGGGTTAAAGAAATTCGCGAAACTGGTCGAAACACGATGGGTGTAAAACTGATGGATCTCCGCAACGGCGAAAAGCTTCAGGCCATTGCGCCAGTCGTCAGCCAGGTGCAGGAAGAAGCCCAAACCGAGGAAGCCTCGGCAGAGACATCGTAAAGCAGTGTTTTGTAAGCACCGGTTCGGCGCAGCACGAATTCGTCCGGTGTGTCGACCTGCGGCTGGTTCGCCTTGCCGGTGTTTTACAGGGTACGGCCCTACTAGGCCGCGGTTGCATCAGCCAACGCGCGACTTCTAGCTGAAGGTCACACCAATCAGTAGCCGCCACCCATGTGGTGCGTAGTTGTGGTTGTTGTCTGACCGACCGGCTGCGGTGGCGCCGTGGTGACAGTTGTCTGCCGCGTTGTGGTACTAGTCGTCTCAGGCTCGCTGGAACAAGAGACTAGCATCAAGGCGAGAACGGAAAACACCGAACCAAGTATGGTTGCTTTTTTCATAGCATGAATTGTTTCTTCAACAAACGATTCGTCGCACGTCACGTCGCCAGACGTATTTACAGCAAGAATTCTTCCCTCTGCAGAAGAGTAATACCGGAGACGATTTTACAAGATCTGCTTTGGTAAGGTTTAACCCGACTCGATTCTAGCGCGCTGCTTCTTTAGGTCACCGCGTTTCCGTTTCAATTCGAGAATTTTTTTCTTGAGAGCAGCTGGCCTGGGCGATCTTCTTCGCCGCTCTTTTTCGCGCTTCGCGATTTCAGCCATTCGCTGTTCTTCTCGAGCAC
Source organism: Verrucomicrobiota bacterium (assembly GCA_003219395.1). Lineage (GTDB taxonomy): Bacteria > Verrucomicrobiota > Verrucomicrobiia > Chthoniobacterales > UBA10450 > Udaeobacter. The sequence goes on from QHOR01000081.1 coordinate 6,122, forward strand.
TCTCGATCGCATCGAGCAGTCGTTCGCGCGCCAGTTTGCGATTTACCGCTTGCGAGCGCGAATCCTGCACTGTGACGCTAATGCCACTCGGCCGGTGACGCAGCGTTACAGCGGTTGCAACTTTGTTTACGTTTTGACCGCCAGGCCCGCTGGATCGCGCAAAGATTTCGTCGAGGTCGGAATCCCCGATGCCGAGGCGTTCCATTCGCTCGACTAGCGGGTTCTTTGCCATTACTGCACTACTCCACTATTGCGCCTTAGGTTCTGGAATGTTCTCTCGTCCGTAGCGAAGGACGCGCGTCATCCAGATCAATTCATTCAGGAATTTGTCGAGCCGTGGCACATAACTTTGATCGAGCAACTTCCCCTGCTCATTGAAAAGGTTTTGGACGTTTCCAAAGTTCACGTCCCAAAAGATTGTGACCAGGCCAAGCTCACGCATAACCGGCAGGAGAGCCTCAATCGCGCGCGCTCCGCCAAACGAACCTGCCGAGACACCGCAGATCCCCACGGCTTTGTGAATGTACTCCTCCAGATTCATGTCCAGGGCGTGCTTTAAAAGACCGGGATAACCATGGTTGTATTCCGGTGTGACGATGATGAGTCCGTCACAACGCTGGATGGTCGCTGAGAATTTTGGGTCTTTCATTTGTTCGCCTGCATCATCCAGTTTCATAGCAAGCTGGCATACATCGATCAGCTCAGTCTCTAGCTCTGCACGTTTCTTTGCTTGCTCAAAGACGAAACGCGCAGCGTGCTCGCTTCTGCGTCCCCGACGAGCGGTCCCAAGAAGCACCGGAATAAAAAGCGGACGTTCCATTTCTCGAAGCTAATTGTTAATTCGCCAATCGTGAATCGTTTTCCTGATAACAATTTAACGATTTACATCTCCCGAAGGAGAATTGCCGCTGGCAGGAGTCCAGCGGTACGGGCCGTTTAAGGGCCGACAAGTTTCTTTTTGGCGGTGAGGCCATTCTCACACCGATTTTTCAACACATTGGCTAAGCACGATTACGAAATGGCAGAACGATTGAAACACGCGCAATCGCACGGCGCAGTGCTGCGATACGTTGGTACGCTCGAAGGCAGTCGCGTGAGCGCTGGAATCAGAGAGTTCCCGCACGATCATCCAATCGCCGCTACCAAGGGCAGCGACAACATCATCGCATTTACGACGAAACGTCATTCCCGTACCCCTCTCGTTGTTCAGGGCCCCGGGGCGGGCGCGGATGTGACGGCGATGGGCGTTTTCTCCGATATCCTCAAGTTGCTCAATTACCTGCCGCACTAGGATCCGGAACTATTTCTTCACCCCTGTCGAGTTCATCCGCAGAGTAAACCTTGCGGAATAATTCGCGGGTGGCTCGTTCAAGTTCCAGAAACGCTGTCAGTTTTTCTCCGCTCGTACGACGAAAGGCTTTCTGTCGCCGCGATGCGCTACGACGTGCTAGCCGTTCGCGGGCTAGCAAAACTCTTACAGAACGTCTAGCATCATTGTGCAATCGTGCTGCCATCCTTCGTAGTAGCGCATCGCTGCCAAGTCTTTAATCTGCTCGCCTTTTCCCAGCTTACGTCCCAAGTTAGTCGGGTTCATTGCATCACTGGCCGACCGGAGACCATCGCGTGTAGCCGGAAGAACCTTTCTCAGCGGTCGGCTCATGTTCATGCTGAGGTCTACGGAAACTGGACGGCAAAGGTCCTAATTGTTTTCGGAACTTCGTTTCGCCACTTCCGTAGAATTGGATTGGGGGGATGTGTTTCCTTCCCGCGCGACCGCACCCGGCTTGGAGCTTGGCCGCGCGTCAGGAGGCACGTTGACAGTTGTAAGCCCAAATAGGTGCATGTCAGGAAAGTCCAGTAGGTGAGCCCGCGGAGCGTGACGTCGCCTCCCAATTCAGGGAACGTCGGATGTGAGATCAGGCGTTACGCTGTTCTCAAAAGGTTCTACGGAAACAGACTGGAAAAGTTTCCAAAAACCTACCGAATACGGAAAAAAGCTGGTTTTGAGCTCTTGTCGATTTCGCGGGGCGAGCTTTTCTCGGCAACTTGGTTCTATAAGTTCCGTAGAACGAGGTGAGGAAATGCACAACCAAAGGGACGAAAATTCGCTAGCCAGGCCAAGAGAGACTGAAAGGCTTAATGGTGAATTGGAAATCGACTACAAGCGCAATAGGGTAACGTTTCATCCAAACGCGCTGCGCGAGTTCACGTTTAGTTTACCGCTCACGCCGTCGGACGTCGATGTCGTCCGGGGTTTAGCGGAGATTACTCGAAAACTGGAAACACACAGTTTCGGCAACTACATATGAGACGAACAAAGAAGCGATGGATCAAACCCGTACTGAAAAACGTGCCGATCTTTTTCGAGTGCACCTGTTACGCAGGCGCAGTTTGATGACCGAGGTCGCGCCTAAGCGAACCCTGCGAATCGGACGCGTGGGGTTAAAAGGACGGAACGTGTCTCTTGGCGTTAAGTAGCACGCGGCGAGTTCAAAACACTGCGCGTTGCCGGAATTTCTGCTTTTCTTCTGCGCATAC
>QHOR01000081.1:8738-13144 GCA_003219395.1 Verrucomicrobiota bacterium
CCGAATAGGTCGAACCGCGCCGAATTATTTCAGCGTAATTTCGCGCATATTCTTGCTGCCCAGGATTTCACGAATTTCCAGACGTTTCGTTTGTGTGGCGAGCTGTTGATCTGGCGCCCCCTCGACTTTTCTGGCGAATCGTGACTGCGACCGTGATTTTCACACATTGACGCTTCGTGCCGGAGCTGCTGGCTGAAGCGGTGTAGACGAGCCGGGTGCGATCAGCTTACCACTCTTGCGAAATAGTAATCAGTACTCGACGGAGCCAAAGCTTGGCGAGCGCAAGGCCATTCAAGTTCAGCGAAGCCCTCAACTTTTCATCCACAGGCACAGCGAAAGGCTTCGACCGCCGCGATGTGCGCCTGCAATCCAAATTGTTTCCCCGTTGAGATTAATCTCTCAAACACAGCCCCAGCTCCAACCGGCTTTTCTGGACTGTCCGCGATGATCTACCAGTACTTAATTGGCACGCACGTCGAGATTGCCAGAGAGCGTGAATGATCGCCAACCGATATTCTTTCTCGCGAACTATCGGCTGCTAAACCGTTGCCTCGTGAATCGCGTTTTAGTCACACTGCTGGCATCCTTTATCGTTGGCTCGATACTCGGTGAATCGACCGAACCGACCAAGATTCGCATCACAACTTGGAATCTGGAACGGTTTCCAAACGGCTCTGCTCATGATACGCCGCTGGAAATACAAGCGCAGCGAATCGAGGCGGCGGCCGATCAATCCTGACATCGTTTTGTTGCAGGAGGTACGCGATTACGCGATAAAGTACCCCGGGTTGGTGCCGGTCAAAGATTCTGGCTGCTGTGGCCAAGAGGTTCGCGGACCTAGGCTTGCAAAAAAATAGCCACGATTGAAAAACTCTTCTTGTTATTCGGGATTGAGTCAGATATGAAGAGCGGCGGCCTATCGCTAGGAACGATAAGCCGCAATTATGAAGGTGTCGGGAACCCTTCTGCCTATTCTTATTTTCAGCGGCTTTTGCGCCTCAGAGTGCGAGGCGACAGTTTACTATTCGGACGGGACCGTGCCGAGCGTTCAGTCTATTCACAATAACCAAGCCCACAACGGCGACACCATCGCGATCCCAAGCGGCACGTTTATGTGGACAACGCGCCTGAACATCACAAAGGCGATCATTTTGCAAGGAGCCGGCGTCGGCGTGACGATCATCAAGGATGGCGTTCAATCCGGCTCGCTGATTCAGGTTAGTTTGGTGGCTGGACAAGTGTCAGGCATAACTAACATTGAATTTCAGAACGGCGGACGAACAAATTACAACAATGTTCCCGGCATAATTCACATTGACGGCTCTAACACGAACGGGGCGCAATTCCGCTTCGACCATAACAAATGGTATTTAATGAATGGCAGCATTGTTCCGAACACCGTTTTAGGCGTTGCGGACCATAACGCGTTCACCACTAACGGACGCGGCACTTTCACGATTTACTCATCTCACTGGAACGACATTCCCAATGGATATGACGCTTCGTGGTCTGCTCCTATCGATTTTGGTTCGTCAAAGTTCTTCTTTATCGAGGACAACACTTTCACGAACACCGACACTACCTACATGGGATGGGTCAGTGACGCTTATGCGGGAGCGCGGTTCGTGGTGCGGCACAACACGATGCTTGGCATGGCAATTGGTGACCACGGCACTGAGAGCGTGGGAAGGGAACGCGGCAGTCGGGCGTTCGAGGTTTATAACAACACGATGGACGGCAACAACGTAAACGCGTTCATCGGAGGTTCGCGCTCTAGCACCGTTCTAATCCACGACAACAATGTCACGAACTATTGGAGCCCCGCCGATTTCACGCTGTCAGCGTATCGCAATCATTTCCGTTTTGATGTTTGGGGCGGTGGTGACGCTACGAACCCGTGGGACGTAAACTCGCCAACGATCTTCTTCACAGGAACGGCCGCGTCGAACACTCCTGGAACAACCGTAACCGTTTCAGGAAGCCCCAACTGGACGCCAAATCAATGGGTCGGCTATACGGTGCGGAGACTGACTGACAACTGCGGTTCGGGTACTATTGATTTTGGCGCGATCACAGCCAGCACATCCAATACACTCACCTACGCGGGAGCTGATTTTGCATCTAATCTTTCCTTTTGCGCTGGCGATTCGCTTGAGATCCGCAAGGTACTCCAGCTGCTAGATCAACCTGGCAGAGGACAAGGCTCACTAATGGCCAACCTGCTGCACCCCCCTCTGCCACCGGGATGGAACAATCAAGTGACCGAGCCGTGTTATATGTGGAACAACGGGCCTGAGCAGGTCAGATTTAGCTCCGGAGCCGGAACCATCAGGGCCGGCGAACATTTCTTCCATGATACTCCGATGCCAGGCTACACGCCATACACCTACCCACATCCGCTTGTAACCGGAACAGGAACTCCTACACCGACGCCCATCGGATCCCCTACACCGACGCCTAGTGCAACTTCTACGCCATTTCCTAGCGCTACGTCAACAGCGACGGGTGCGCCGACGGCGACGCCAACACCTACCGCAACACCTGCTCCGAGTGCTACGACTAGTCCCACTCCCGGTCCTACGCCAACGCCGAGTCCTAGCTCAACCCCAACGCCAGTTCCGCATGGGAATCCACCAACTGACTTCAATGGCGATGGTCACCCCGATTACTTGCTTTACAACGCGGGCACGCGCCAGACGGCGATCATGTATCTGAACAACAACGTTGTCATCGGCGCCGCGTTGGGTCCCACTCTTGCGGCTGGTTGGGGGTTGAGAGGTGTGGCGGATTTCAATCTCGACGACCACCCAGATTACTTGCTTTACAACACGGACACGCGCCAGACGGCCATGTGGTATTTGAATAACAACGTTTTTATCGGCGGGGTCTATGCTCCGACGCTGCCCACTGGTTGGGAACTGGTGGCCACCGGAAATTTTAACAACAACAGAAAGCCCGATTACGTCCTTTACAAGGCGAGCACCCTCCAAACAGCAGTTTGGTATCTCAACAATAACGTTTTGATTGGTGGGGACGCCGGCCCAACCCTCCCCAACGGCTGGATCTTGATAGGCGTAGGGGATTTTGATCGCGATGGCCATACGGATTATGCGTTGTTCTATCCCAGTTCAGGCTACACGGCTATCTTGTATCTGTCGGGACCAACGCTTATTGGTGCCGCTTGGGGGCCGACCGTTCCCAGCGGCTGGGTATTGTTAGCCACAGCCGACTTTGACGGCGACGGTAACCTGGACTATTTGCTTTACAAGGCCAGCACTCTGCAAACAGCGATTTGGTATCTGAACAACAATGTTTATGTCGGCGGGGCCTATGGTCCTACGCTTCCTGCGGGCTGGATCTTGGCCGCACCTTGAGGAGTCTACTCCGTCGCGCACGTGATTTTAGCATTGAGCGCCAGAGGCGATTGCCGAGTCTTGGTGCACACTGACCAGCAGTTTCAGTTGCTCGAAGCATTGAAAAACTTGAATAGACTCTGTCTTGATCATCTCACGTTAGAGAATTACGGCTAGTCACGCAGACACTTCATTTCCTCGATCAACGACTTCGTACACGAGTCATCTGACTAAGGAGCCCGGCCAATCCCCTGCGCGAGCCTAGACTCAAGCGGTGGCAAAGACCTGCCCAAATTACAGCGTTTAGGAGGACTCTCACAAGCGCGACCTCATATAGCTCGTGAGAAACAACGTGAAACCTGAAGCTCGTCTCGTCGCTGCATGCTCGACGAAATCCGCCGCAACCGTTTTTGATTCATACGGTCGGGCCAAAATAATGTTGATTAAATCAGGTTACATTTTAGTAACCTAAATCCTGCCGAGGCTGCGATTCTTTTAGCAACAAACTCAAGTCGACCGCCGATACACCCTAAGTCCGCGCTGAAGTCCGGCTGGGGATTTAGTGGGGCTGACACAGAAGGAGGAAGTATGGATTGGCTGCATTTGAGTTGGAGTATCGCGTCGGTCTGGGCGATTTGCGCTGCGTGCCTGGCAATATTCGTTTCGGTGCTGAAGCGCAGAAATAGAGGCTGATGCGAAACAAATTCCGACGGGAGAACAAAAGCCTAGCCGCACACGAGGCCGAGTCCGAGAGGCTAGCCCAACGGCTCGCCCGTTCGGACGTTCCGGTGCATCGTCAAGAAAGATCCCCAACAAAACTCGCGTCTCATACAGCAATTCTTTCAAAGCCACTTGACAGCTCTCAATCGATATTTAAAACGTAACAAATAATATCCTAAGAGATTACCGGTGTATGGAAAATCTCTCCAAAAGGATTAAGCGTGAGTTTAAGGCGCAAGCCGGAAACCGAGCTCACTGCGCCGTTACGAGGATGAACTGCAACGCGTCTGGCCGCTAAACGAGGGAGATCGACAAGCAAAGATAGCGCAGTTC
>QHOR01000082.1:0-10035 GCA_003219395.1 Verrucomicrobiota bacterium
CGGGAAAGCACCGTCGAGATAAACTACCGCGAGGGGCGGTTGAGTGGAAAGCACACCGCCTTTGGTGACGATCTCGTAGCGTTTTGCCTGGACTGGGGCCGTATGCGATTTCGGAAGTTCTACCTGCCCTTCGACGACAGCGCTCGCCAAAAGCGCAACAGGCATGATGAACAATACTGCGTTAAACCACAGCAACCCGCGCAGGCGCATTTTGTTTCCAGTTTAGCAGCGTTTCACCAGTCGGAAAGTTTTGAACGAGCCCAACAGCCCAGGCGATTCACGTATTAGATCTTACGGCGAGCAATCGCCATGGCGGGTAAAGCAAAGAAAATTGTGGCAATCAGACTCCAGAAGATTCCGATAGCGCAGGCAATACCGAGGCTGGTCAGCGCTGGGTTGCGTGCAAGAGCCAGCGAGCCAAATCCGCTGACTGCGGTCAAGCCGGCCAGCAAGACCGGCTTCAACACGCCCGCACTTTTGCCAGATCAGCACAACATCAATTCCGTAGTCCACACCGATTGCCAGTACCAGCCGGAACGAGAGCACATTGAGGAGATTCAAATTGACGTGCAGCAGCTTCATCGACGCAATCATAGCTCCAATGCCGAATGCTAACGTGATGACCTGGATCATCCACAAACGGAAATCCCGATACAAAATGGCCAGCAACGAAACGTCGAAGACGGCCATCAGCGCGCTGATGATCAGGAGTTGATGATGCGACCATGGCAGCAAATCGGCGAGGGCATAACTCCACCCGGACAAGATCATCGGAACCCCGGCTACTGGCAGGTCGCGTGCCAGGTCTTTGCTTTGTGCATGGGCTAAAATGGGTTGGCCGGTTGTAACGAATCCCGTAGTCAACGTGGGATCGTGACCAAAGTAGCGATCAACCATGAACCACCAACTGGATGATTTAGGCAATTGGTCGCGCCAATTGGGAAGGGGGACATTGGGATCAGTAAGATGTTGTAGTTCATCAAGCAGAGCGAACGCTGGGGAGAATGAATCGCGACTGAATCCTTCAGCGTCCAGAGTTTGGTCCAGGGTCTCGCGTGCTGCTGGGAAATTGATCGCGCTCAATTGTCGCCGATTGGTTGCCATCCAATCCGGTGAAAGACAAAGCGCAGCGGGAGTGGAGAAACCCTTGATCTTTCCGGCTGCCTGGAGCTCTCGCCAATGGACGACAATTTTCTGCCAGTAATCGTGCAGCTCCTGCGGATTCGCCGAGCGCACAATGGCCAATACCGGCTCCCAGCGTACTGGCATTTCATGCATGATTGCCTCGAGCGCCTGACTGGCGCGAAGGTTCCTTGGCTGCAGCGAACGTGTGTTAGCTTCGAAGTTGAGCGGGGGACTTGGCGAAACGGCGATCGCAGTCAGGAGTAACAAAAGCAGAGTTGAAAAAATCAACATCGGCGCCGGCTTTCGCACGATCCAGCGCACATATTTTCGTACGCTGTCGAATAGCCAGTCATGAGGAATTGCGTGCCGCTCGCGAACAAACAAAAACAAAATCGAACACATAAAGAGCCCAGCGACGAAAATCCCGATGGCGATTAGTACACCCAGTTCCGAAAAAGCCATCGAACCACTTAAGACCAGGGCAAGGAAACCGACTGCTGTGGTGAGCGCGCCGAAGAAAACGGCCCGGCCAAGTTTTGCTATTGATGTTGCGATTGCCTGCTGGTGCGGTTCTCCATCTGAGCGCGCCTGGTGATAGCGTCCGATGGTGAGAATCGCGAAGTCGACTCCCAGCCCAACGAGAATCGCACAAAAACCGACGCTGATCATGCTGAGTCGTCTGAAGAGGAGTTGCCCGAGAGTTAGAGCGACCAGGCAGGAGAGAAGAAGACAAATCGCCATGCCCAGTAGCGGAAGCCACCGGCGAAAACCAACGAAGAAAATTGTGCCTACCAGCAGCACCGAACCAAGTAACGTCGCCACGACGTCGTAGCGCATGCTAAGCGAAATTTCCGATGCAAAGGCCGAGCGGCCAGTCACGAGAACTTCCAAGGGGCCGCCATTCCATCCCTCGGTGGAGATCGCACGAAACTTGTTTACTTCGCGCATTAAACGCTGGCATTCGAAGGTGCTGGTGGATTGCTGGTTCGTCACCACCAGAAAAACACGCATGGTGCCCTCTGCCGATGTCAGCGGTTGTTCCTGCTCGATGATCGTGCTTTCGGCAAAAGGCTTTAGCGCCGGCGCGATCAGACCGAGAGGATCAAAGGAAAGCTCGAACTCTGGACGCGGCGAGCCGGCTTCGATCTGTTCGCGTAAGCGCTGAAGCCTATCGCGAATTTTCTCCGGTTGCAGGATCGATATTGTCTCGCGGAAGACGTTTGGCTCCAGGTTAAGAAGCAAGGGTACTGCGATGGATTGCAGATCGCGGATTCCATCAGCGGTAGACATTGGCGAGCCGGCGAGCACGCGCACGCACCAGGGCTGTTGTCGCAATCTTTCGGCAAACACGGGCGCGAAGTCCTCCAGTCTCTCGACGTCTTTCGGTTCGCACCGAAGCGCGAACGTGAGCTCCCGCGTCTGCTCGAAATCCCGATCGTAAATCTTCAGGCCTTGCACCGACGAAAATTTACCGGGCAAAACATTGAAGATTTCGGAATCAAGTTGTAACGACGTAACAAGAATCCCCATGCAGCCGACCGTCAGCGCAGCCACACCGCACCAGACCAGGCCGCGTCGCTGGGTTATGATCCGGGCGATGAAGTCACTCGTGCGCATGAACGGCGGTAGTGTTCTGCAATGCCGGCGGCTTTACAATCACTCAGCCAAGTCTCGCGTTAACACCGGCTTTTTAGACCGGTAAATGCGAGTCCCGCTGACGGAACCGTTTTCAATGCTCCGGTCCGTAAACCGTTGACGCGGCTGGTCACTTTGGCAGAACGAGATGCATCAATCCGAACATCGGTGTTAATTCAGAATCGGAATACGAACGTCTCGTTGCCGGCCGTGTATCGCAGGGTCTTTTGCTTCGGGGCCCGAAGAAATTGGTCTCGCAAGCCGAGCCAACCGCGCAATTGAGGGGGCGCTTGTGTTAGCGGTCCCGACCAGCCTTGGCGGGCCAATCCTCCTTGGACTTGGGCGAAGGTGGCATCCTGCCGCAGTGAGAGCAGTGTAATTCCCGGGCCTTTGGACACTGTTAGTTCGAAGTCACCGGTTTGAGAAAAGCGAACGAGCGCCTCGCCAATAAGCGTCGTATTTGGTGTTCGATACATGAGCTGACCATTCTTGGTTTGCCATCTGGAAGCTGGATCGGAAAACTGGTGATGTGAATTGGTTGCGCAACTTATTACGCAAAAGGAGATAATCGCCAGAAAGGACGCCAATCCTGAAGTCATGGCCCGATGGGCCGCAGCCGACCTCATGGCATAACCCCGGCCGTCTCGCTGGATACTGGCGTTTCTTTTTTCCCTGGTACAAGCGAAAGACGCGGCGAAAACGCAAAGAACTTTTGGGCGTACACGAAAAAGTAGAACACCCACATTCTCCATTTAATCGCAAAACTCTTGGCTTCGTTGCCGGCGAGCACGGCATTTACCGCCGCGGCAATCTGCATCGTGTCGGTAGGATTCAGGAAGACTTCGAGAAACTCCTTGCTGCGCTGGTACCAGGCGGTCACGAAGGTCATATAAATGTCCATGATCCGGTTCACGCTCCGCGAATATTTTTTGAAGAGTTGGCGTCGTTTCGATGCGTCACGCAAAACCTGGTCCAGCGTGTCGGCAGCTCTTTCGGCGGACATAATCGCCAAAAAAACACCGCTGCTAAATACCGGATCGATAAACCCGGCTGCATCACCGGCCAGCAACCAGCGGTCGCCCGAAAGTCGGGTATTCCGATAGGAATAATCGCCGGCGGAATAAACGGGCGATATGCGAACGGCGTTTCTCATCCGTTCGTTCACCAGCGGCTGCTCCGCGATGAATTTTTCCAGAGCGGCCTGGGGCGCGAGCTTTGTCGCCTTAAAAGTAGCCGTGTCCATCACCACTCCCACGCTGGTCCTGGTGTCCGTCAAGGGAATCATCCAGAACCAGCGATCAAGCCCGCGGACCATGCGAATCAGTGTGGCATCGCGCCCCGGCAGACGATCGACGTCTTCATAGTGCGCAAATACTGAAAACTTCTGCAGATGATCGTACGTCTTCTTTAGCTTAAAAAAACTGCCGAGTACAGTCTGCCTTCCACTGCAATCAAGCAGATAGCGCGCCTCAATGATCGAATTTGCGGCTCCGGAATTTCCCACCTCAATCCTTACCCGATCGACGGCGAAATCGACGCGTTTCACTTCTGTTTCCTCAAGGACTTCTGCGCCATTCTCCCTTGAATGGTCGAGCAATAACTTGTCGAACTCCGAACGCGTTACTTGGTAGGCCCGGTCGCGCTGTGAGCGAAAACCATCTTTAAAGTAAAACTTTATGCCCCGGGTCCCGCACGCTGCCATAATTTCGCCACCGAACTTTGGCAGAAAAGTGCGGTCCAATTTTTCGCGCACCCCAAGCCGATCAAAGGTTTGAATGCTGAATGGCAGGAGCGATTCGCCAATGTGGAAGCGCGGAAATTTCTCGCGCTCAAACACGATTACTCGCCGGCCCGCTTTCGCGAGTAAGGTCGCCGCGGTGCTGCCGGCCGGCCCGCCTCCAATGATCGCGACATCGTACATCCCGGCAGTCATCGTCTGTTGACGATAGCAAATTATCCAAAGTTTAATAGGTGCAGCATGGTGGAGCTCTCCACAGCCGCAGCGCGGCGCTCCTATGAGTTTGTGCTAACGTGTCCGCGAGAAGATGAAGTTGATCGATCGATTTGTGAGCCGCGAGCTGATGGTGAACGTGTTGTTCGCCATCGCGGTGCTGAGCCTTGTGCTCGTGGTTGGAAACATTTTCCGCAAGCTTCTTCCGTTGCTGGTGAACCACGATGTACCGATGGAATATCTAATCACTTTCATCGCCTATGTTCTGCCGTTCTCACTCATTTTCACGATTCCCTGGGGATTGTTGACAGCGATCCTTCTCGTGTTCGGGCGGCTATCCGCCGACAACGAATTGATCGCGCTCCGCGCTAATGGGGTGAGTGTTCCTCGCGTCTGCCTTTCCCTTTGGGGCGTCGCTCTGGCGTGCACTCTGATCTGTCTCTGGCTCAATGTGCAGGTGGCGCCTGCAGCGCAGGAAAAATTGCGCAGCACGATTTTCGACCTCGCTACACGAAATCCGATGGCGCTCTTCGGCAGCGACCAAGTGATCGATCAGTTTCCCGGGCGCAAAATTTACGTCGGGAAAAAGGAAGGCAACAAACTCGAGAACATTACGGTGTTTGAGTTAAACCAAAGCTCGCTTCCGGTGAAAGTGACTTACGCGCGCACCGGCATGCTAGAAGCAGATTTGGCGAACAAACAGATACTCATGCACCTTTATCAGGCGCGTTATCAGGAGCGCGATCCCAAAGACCCAACCAACCTGCGAAAGATTCGTGACGGAATCAACATGGTGGAAGGCACATTGCCTATCAGTCTCGAGGAGCTTTACACTAAAGAGAAAAAACGGCCGAGCCGATCTGCGTTGTCTATCGAACAATTGCTGGAGCAATTGAAAAGTCAGAATAAACGCGAACGCAGCGCCAGTCGCACCGAAATCAATAAACGGTTTTCATTTCCGTTCGCATGTGTTGCGTTTGCGATAATTGGAGTACCGCTGGGCGTCACGGCGCATCGCCGCGAGACCTCAATCGGATTCGCCATGGGGTTGATCGTGGCCACCACTTATTTTCTCTTTGTCATTATCGGCGACACCCTGCGTGGAAATCCGCATGCGCACCCGGAACTGCTCGTCTGGGTCCCCAATGTCCTTTTTATCATCCTTGGAGTCCTTTTGTTTCGACGGCTGGCACGGCAATAAGAATGGATTTGCGCGTGGCCCAATGAATGAGCTAGCGCACCGTTATGATCAGGCTTCCTCGGGTTCTGGTCCTAGCGAGAGCGAAGGTTCCTGCGCCGGGCGAGGGGAGCGATGTTGGAGGATTGGCATCCGTACTGTGTTCCACAGGTAAACAGCCACACAGGACAGAACTACAACAGACGCATAAGGTCGAACGTGCTTAAGCAGGTCAATCGCCCACAGCGTTGCTTCGAGTTTCTTGTCGATCAGCATCACGTGCACAATCATCACGGTGCTCGCCGCGGAGATTATAAAATGAATGACGCTCAATCTGAAACTCACTCCCAAGGCGACGGCACTGACTACCGCACCCCAGACGAGATAGCGCTCGTGCATTTGTCCCAGCAACGCAAACATCAGCAACCACGGAGCGGCGATCGCAATCAGGGCGCGAGAATCACGATCACGAACCTGTCGCGCTGCCCCGTACGCGCATACCGAGAGAGCGCCAAGATAAAGCAGGCGCAGAGTCCATTGCAGCGTGAGATGGAAATACAAGGATCCAAAATGAACCGAGCAGAATGGATCTTTCAGTGACCATCCAAGCTGCGAGAGAAGTGAGGGAAGGTTGTAACATGAGCTGATAACAAGGTACGGGTAATGCTCGCTACCATATAGAAAACCAACGCGCAGCCAGGCAAAGCTTCCCCCGGCGAAGGCGCCAATCACAAACGCGGCGCATCCAATGATTCCGCTGATCCGGGCAATTCGATGTGGCAATTTGCCTCGCAGAAAGAACGACGAGGTAGCGGTCACAGCAGCAAATGTGAGCCAGGCCGCCGGTGTGCGTAGAAGCCAGGGTGACGCGATTAGCGCCGCCGTGGCAGTGAAGCCAGCCATCACATCCAGCGCGCGATTCCATCTTTTTTGCCATAACGGCCAAAGCACAAAAAACGGCGCCACAAATAACAGTTGCCCCTTAAACATTGCGCCCGCGGCCAAAAGGCAACCGCACACGAACCAGCGATTTTTCAGCGCTGCGAGCGCAGCAAACAGATAAAACGGCAGGATCCATACGTCCCATTGGGGCCATCCATGCGCATCAAGAATCATCGAAGACTCAAGCCATGCTGCGCTCGCCGCAGCGAGGCCGCAGATCCAAGCGCGTTTTTTTGGCAACCCCGCATTCGAGGACGACCGCGTTGTTCGTGAGGACCGCTGCACGCACAGACGCACCAGGAAGAAAATTGCCACTGCGGAAAGCAGTTCGCACAACAGATTGATCTTCAGTAACGGGTTGACCAGCTTGGGATGTCCGTCGTCGACTCCGGGAAATTGATTACGCACTTCCTTCGCCCAGATCGCCATCACCAGAAGTCGCAGAGGCGGATAGTCGAGGCCATAATCCTTCTGGTAGGACTTATGTTTCACCCGGTCATAAAGTGCGAAGTAGCCACGGCAGAATCCTTTCAATGAATTAGCCGCGCTTTCGTTCGGGGACAGGCGACGCGCTTCTTTCAGAGTTTCGCTGCCCCAGTAAAAAGCGTTGACGATGTCGTGCTGATAACGCACGTGCCTTGTGCTTTCTCCAATCCAGCGACGTAGCTGAATCCCGCCGAGGAAAAGCGCGACGATCAGAAATGCAAGCAATGCGCGCCGTGCAAATTTAGTGGCGAAGAGCCGTTGAAAGAATGCCCGAATGACCATTTGATACCCGTAACGAAGACCGCCGTTCGACCGGAACGGTTACCGGAGTTTTCTTCGAGGCAAGTTTTTTATTCGCTCCAAATGCTCAATCTGCAAGACGTCGAGATTATTCGCATCGCGGCAAGTTGTTTAAAGCATCAGTTTTTCGATTTGCACAGAAAGATTACACAACTATTCTAAGAACGCGGGGTGGAGCAGCCTGGTAGCTCGTCAGGCTCATAACCTGAAGGCCGCGGGTTCAAATCCCGCCCCCGCAACCAAATTTCTTCAACTCGCGGTGGCTTATCGCGTTTACGTTATCCAAAACCCCGAGGGAAAATTTTACGTCGGATTATCCGATGATGTCGATCGCAGGGTCGAGCAACACAATGCGGGACAATCACGTTGGACAAAAAGAAGGGGTCCTTGGAAAACGATCTGGCAAAGCGAGGAGTTGCCGCTGAGTGATGCAAGGAAATTGGAGAATCGGTTGAAACGACAGCGACGTGGCAAAGGCTTCTACGCGATCACTGGTTTGCCCCAACGTGGCTCATAATCCGGCAACTGCCGGACCGCGGGTTCAAATCCCCCGCAACCAAATCAATTTTGCAGATTTGGAAACGACTTGCCGCTCGTGATTCTCTTGGCAAACTGTATGCCCGTCGTTCCGCTAAAAATGTAATCCAGCGTAGCTCAGTGGTAGAGCGGTCGGCTGTTAACCGATTGGTCGTAGGTTCGAATCCTACCGCTGGAGCGAATTTTTAAACCGCTCACGACGAGCGATTTCGTCAGCTGGCAGGACCGGTTTAGAGAGCAATGGCAGGAAATTTGCCAGCAGATCAGCAAGCGACGCAAGAATTCACCCTGTCTGCCGGAGTAAACGCATTGACTCCTGCAATACTTTTCCCGGTAGTAAGCAAACGCAACGGGGATGTCGGTGTGCTTTTTTAGTCCGAGCCGACGAATAAATTCACGCAGCGAAATACCTTTGGACGGCTGAACACGTGGCCCGTCTTTGGTTCCAAAGTCCATCTCAGTTTGATCTTTTTTATCTCCGGTCCGAGATGGCTGCTCGAATTCGTTTTGGCATCTCGAGTACGAACCGCTTGTGCCCTTCGGCCTCGAACTCCTCTCCCGCGCGTACAACCTTCAGGCGATGGCTTGGTTATTCAAGCAAACTGAGCTTTCGTCGCATCAAATACGGAGGAAAATACGGCCGAATTCTACCGCTTTGTATTGTTCGACGCGCTAGAGGCGAGTTTTTGGAAGCGCGGATCATTGCGAAGCGGATCGAACATGGGATCGAGCCGGAGCAGCGCGGGAGTGAGCGGCGATACCGTCAGACCACTGCTGTGCGGTATTGACAGCAGTTTCTGTAAAGCGGCGAGGGCGCGGTCGGGCTCTCCTGTTTGCGCCGCCACCCGGGCAAGGGTATCCAGCGGACAGGCACCAACCAGCGCGTCTTTCTCGATCGGCAACGTGGCCATCGCCTGGTCGATCAGTTTCAATGCGGCGGCTTTGTCACCAAGACCCATATTGGTGAGTGCGAGAACTTGCATGAGCTCAACATTTTCCGGCTGTTCTTTGAGGAAAGGTTCCAGTTCGCTGCGGGCCTGTCGCCAACTTTCCTGGGCAGCGGCGTGACCGCCGGCGATTTCTTGCGCCCAGCCTAAATAAAAGCGGAGTTCGCCATTACCATAACCCAACTCTGGGTCAGGCTTGGCCAGTATTTCCTTGAGCCGAGCGATGACCGGTGCAGGGCGACGCTCCAGGATCGCTTGATAAACTTGTGTTCCCAACGCGCCCGGGTCGTCGGCGTTTGGATGCAGCGGAGTGAGTAGCGCCGCGGCACGCGGCAGGTCGCCTTCGGCTTGTGCGATAGCTGCCTTTGCCACAAGCGTATCCACGTCGTCGGGGGTGATATTGAGAACCTGATCAAACTTTCGCAGGGCTTCTGGGAAACGCCGAAGAAACATATATGAAAACGCGTGCTGGCCGAGCAGGTTCACGTTGCGCGGGTCGAGCCGCTCGGCTTCGTTGAAGTAGGACTCGCTCCGGTCCCACTGGCCTCGCCTCCGCGCGACATAGGCCAGCGATTCGGGAATCCGGCTGTTATTCGGCAGAAACTGACGTGCCTGCTCGAAGTAGCGAACCGCCGTGTTGTAATCCCTCAGGCAATAGTAGTGGTAATAACCCTTGGCTAATACGGCCTCGCCCAGATCGGGCTGAAGCGTGAGCGCGGTCTCGGCTGCCTTCCGCGCCTCTTCACGCAGGGCGACTGTGGGTTGGAGATTCGCTTGGCTGTAACCGCGCGACTCCGTTATTGAGAGCAGGGTCCAGGCAAGAGCGAACTTCAGGTCCAAGCGCACCGCCTCTCTCAGATATTTCTGCGCGCCAAGGGAATTGGCGGCTGAAGGTTGCGTTTTCAGAGTATAAGCCAACCCACGCAGGTAGGCTT
>QHOR01000082.1:10047-13024 GCA_003219395.1 Verrucomicrobiota bacterium
TTTCGCTCGTAACTGGTCAGCGATAGCTTTGGCAACTTCACTCTCGACCGAAAAAATGTCGGTCAGTTTGCGATCGAACGTATCGGCCCAAAGATGGGAATCATTGGTTGCTTTGATTAGTTGCACGTTCACACGCACGGTATCGCCGCTCTTCTGCACGCTGCCCTCCAGGATGTGGGCAACGCCAAGTTGTCTGGCGATTTCGGGAAGGTTTTCAGGCGCGCTTTTGTAATGCTGCGTGGATGTACGCGAGATGACCTTTAGATCGGCGATCTTCGATAGGCGCGTCAGAATCTCGTCTTGGATGCCGTCGGCGAAATAGGCATTATCCGGGTCTCGGCTATGATTTTCAAACGGAAGCACCGCGATGCTTTTCTCGAGAACTGGTAACTCGATAGTGTCAAGCGGTCGTCCATAACGAAAAATGAAGAAACTGATCAGGGCGATCACAGCCAGCAGACTCACCATGCCGAATAACAGCCACCGGTACGCGGCCCGTTTTCTTCCTGCGGCAGCAGCGGTACGAGCCACTTTCAGCTTTTCCGGCACTGCCGGATTCCCAAGATCCGCAGTGTAAAGATTCACCAATGAAATGCGAAGGCCATGTTTAACTTCACACTCGCCAAGTTCATGCAGGTGCGGTTGCCAGTGAGGGTATTCCTCGAGATCTTCAGTGACATGCTTCGAGAGCAAGATGTGTCCGGCATCGCCACAGCCCATGACCCGCTGTGCTATATTGATGCCCGCGCCAGCCACGTTCGCTTTGCCGGTGGCGTCGATGACCCCGCTGACCGGTCCGCTGTGTATGCCCATTCGCAGCTGAACTTCCGGATGCTTCTTTAGCGCGCGGCTTATTTCCAACGCGCATTCAACCGGCGCTTCTGGGCTATGATAAAAAACCAGCGTGATGCCGTCGCCTGTCGGGATTTTGATCAAACGCTCCGCCGCTTCCGCGGCTTGGAATTCATCCGTGCCTCGGACAATCTCGTTTAAGCGCTCGACTACCGCTCGTTGCTGATGGATCGGCAGCTTCGAGTAACCGACGATATCTGTGAATAACACATGCGCGATTTCCAGCTGAATTTCCTTTTTAATTTCAGCGGCCATATCGGTGTTCACACAACGACTGCGCGCAAAATATTATCTCGGCTTAACTGTTGGTAGTCGAGAACAAACCAGCCCTCCTCAAATCGTTACGGGACCGCATGAAGAACCCTTTTCAGATTCTTTCCTTACCATTACAGCGGACTTAAATCGTCGCCGCTGTCCGTCCACATACTGACTCAACTGCATGAATTGATCGAAGCAAGTGCCAGCAGATTTGCCAGCAATAGCAGTGATAGCGGCCGCGAGGAATGCCGGAGTTCGCTTGATTACCCAGGAAAAACCGCTTAAACACGTTCACACACCGGGGAAGGAACCGCCGAATCCTACCGCTGGAGCCAATTTCAAATTCACGCTGGTTGGTCTCATTTGCCTTCGCCGCGGTGTGTGACTTCGTTCTGCGTGACCAAAACCTCTACAGAAACTAAAAAAATTCTCGTCGGCACAGCCAGTTGGTCGGATCCTGGCTTTGTGGAGCACTGGTATCCGAAAAAGATGCCGGCTGGCCAGCGGCTTCAGTGGTATGCGCAGCACTTCCAAATGGTCGAGGTGAACTCGACATTTTATTCTGTGCCGGAACCGAAAATGGTGGAACGCTGGTGCGCGGGAACGCCTGGCGATTTCACGTTCGATGTAAAGTTACACCAGCTCTTCTCATTCCACTCGACTCCGGTAAAGCTCTTGCCGCCGGAATTGCAAAAACGCGCAGAGACAGACGACAAAGGGAACGTGAAATCGACGCCGGAGTTGCAGGAAGCGCTGCTCAAAGTTTTTCTACGCGCGATGTCGATTTTTCACGACGCGGGCAAGCTTGGCGTCTTTCTTCTGCAACTCTCGCCGGCGTTTTCACCTCGAAAACATCAATTGAACGAACTCGAGCCCTTGATCGAAATGTTGAGCGATTACGATCTCGCGATTGAACTTCGGAACCGGAATTGGGCAGTCGACAATCAGTTGCAATCGACGATTGATTTCCTGCAAAAGCATCAGGTAATTTTCGTCAATGTGGATGCGCCTGCATCGGATCATTTCATGGTCATGCCATCGGATGTGGATGCGGTAACGAACCCTAAGCTTGCTTACCTGCGGCTGCATGGACGCAACGCAAAGGCCTATATTACTGGCAAAACTGTGGCCGCGCGTTTCGATTACGACTACAGCGAGAATGAAATCGCACAGATCGCCCAGCGGAGCAGCAGGCTGGGGAAGGAAGCACGTGAATTGCACGTGATTTTCAACAACAACAATCTCGATTACGCGCCGCGTGCAGCGCTTCGTCTGCGCAAGGCGCTTGGTCAAATCGTCAAGCTGCCGGCACAGACAGGGGAGCTGTTTTAGTTTACGTTCGAGAGTGCCCGATTCGCCTCCCGCGCAGAAATCTCCACGAGATTATCCATCGCGGTTACCAGGTTCGCTCGCAAGACTGAAGCGCTGGCTGGTGATGCATCACATGACGCTGATGACAATTGCCGACACGCCGCACTCTATTGCTCTCGGCTCGGCAATCGGAATTTTTTTCGGATTCACGCCGCTATATCCGCTAAAAACATTATTATCGATCGCGATCGCCTGGATCTGCCGCTGCAACAAGATTGCAGCTGCGATTGCGGTGACGCTGCACGATGTCGGGATCTGGGCCATGCCCGCGATCTATATTGCGGAATATCAATTGGGGTGCTGGAGCTTGCAGCGGCCACCGGCGCAGCGCGTCCATTTTCGCCAGTTTGGATTGGGCGACTTTGTACATTGGCATGTATTTTCACGGGTCGTTTGGCCCACATTTTGGCCGGCGTTCATTGGTTCGCTCTTTCTAGCAGTTCCTTCAGCAATCATTATTTATTTTGTGATGCGGTTACTGGTGAGTCGAGCTCGA
>QHOR01000336.1:0-826 GCA_003219395.1 Verrucomicrobiota bacterium
ATCTTTAGCTGCCACAGGGGAGGCATAGATACCAAAAAGACCTTCCAACCTCTCTGCTTCGAAGTGAGGTTTGCCACTTTTCGCATCAAAACAGGAAAGTTTAGCGTCATTATTGGAGACGAAATAGAGCAGATCATCGGCAAGTAAAGGCGAGGGCACGTAAGGCGTATTCTTATCGTATTTCCATCGAATGGCGTCACTGTCTGTCAAATCGCCGCTGCGACCAAGGGCAATTGCAAAAAGGGCATGCCCACGAAAACCACTGGTGACGTATACGGTGTCGGCTGTGGCAACCGGGGTTGGGATCGCGTTGGCGCTTTGCCCGGCACAACTCCAGATCTCTTTGCCTGTGGCTAAGTCATAACTGCGCACTTTTCCGGTGGCATTCACAACGACTTGCGCTTTGCCGCCGTATTCGACGACGAGCGGGGTGGACCAGCCGGTACCCTCGTTGCGCGGGGTCCGCCACAATTCGTTGCCAGTCTTCTTATCGAAAGCCGCAATAAAGTCCTCCCCCTCGTGGTCCCAATTCACAATCACGGTATCACCATGCAAAGCGGGAGACGCGCCTTCGCCAAATCCCATTTTTGTCTTCATACGGCCAAAATCTTTTGACCATTTCGAATTGCCTTGCAGATCATAACAATGCAGGCCGCGAGATCCAAAGAAGGCGAGCACTACATTACCATCGGTGATTGCTGAGCCGGAAGCGTACGTATTATTTTGCTGGTGACTCTCATGAGGGACCTCCTCCCGGGCGATTTTCGTCCAGACGGTTTTACCGGTTTTTCGGTACAGGCATATTACCGAAAATTGATAAACCTCA
>QHOR01000336.1:897-3203 GCA_003219395.1 Verrucomicrobiota bacterium
GGTCACGGTTTTTTTTCCGGTGGGAATGGCTGCCAGGATGAAAACATGATCATCCCAAATAATAGGTGCGGCATCGCCTGTGCCCGGGAGACTGACCTTCCATTTCACATGCTCATTCTCGCTCCAGTTGGAGGGAGGGTCCGCCAGGGGAGCGGCTCCGGTTCCGATGGGCCCCCGCCATTGCGGCCAGAATTGTTTCGCGTCCGAAGCCAAATTTCCTGCATGAATAACCGAAGGGAGAAAGAGTCCTCCAAGCATTGCTACCAAGGCGATAGGTTTCATTGTTTTGACAAATACTGTGATTTTATCGACCATTCTTATTATATTGCTCTGAATTCGTCCTGGAGCCAGAATTTTCTGGTTGCTTCACGACCCTAGGTTCATTGTGATCCGCACTGATTTTTAGCATGCCGCGTACGCATAAGCATCTGCCCTTTTTCCAAATGAGGGGTGATGTTTTTCGGGCGAAGTTTATTTGTGACTCTGATTCTGCTGTTCATCTGCAGAGGATTGTTTGATAAGTTTGTCACTTGGGGTGGCCATTTGGCTCCAGTAAGGAAACATGGCTGTTACTTGCGGAGCGAAGGGCCACCCATCTTCTCTCCATGAACCACCCTCACGGCAGCGGGCACACACATGGGTAACACTTTGGGCATAGACATGGGTAACACTTTTCATTTCATTTCCCGGCTTTTTCACAGCCATGTCGTGGAAAGAAATGGCTTGTGTGGTGCGCCGAGTGCGATTTGTGAAGTTGGCTTTGAAGGCCCAACAAAGCATGGCGCAGTTGTGTCGGATATTCAGATTCAGTCGCAAGAGCGGGTACAAATGGAAAGAGCGCTTCGAGCAAGAAGGCCTGAGTGGATTGCGAAATCGAGTTCGCCGTCCTCATCGATCGCCGGGACAAACTTCGGCGAAATGGTTGAGCCGGATCCGAAGATTGCGGCGGCGACACCGCAGTTGGGGCAGCAGGAAGTTGGCAGCACGTTTGGGTCGGCTGTATCCTCAAGAAACTGCTCCTTGTGCGCGCGCGGTTGGCAAGTGGCTTCGGCGAATGAAATTGAATCGGCATGCACCGCGCCGACGCCCAGGTGGTCCCTATGTGAGTCGAAGTGGCCTGACGGTACCCAAGCGCAGCAACCAGGTGTGGACAGTGGATTTCAAGGGGTGGTTTCGGACCCAGGATGGACGGCGAGTGGAACCCTTGACGGTGCGGGATTTGTTCAGCCGTTTTTTGTTGGGTGTTGTTTTGCTGCCAGACCAGAGTTGGCGGCCAACACGCCGCATTTTTATGCGATTGTTTCGCCAGAACGGCTACCCGGAGATTATCCGCGTGGACAACGGCGGACCGTTCGGATCGAAGGGTCCAGCGGGGCTTTCGCGTCTGAGCGCCTGGTGGACAGCTTTGGCAATTCGAGTCGAATTTATCGCGCCGGGGCATCCGGAACAGAACGGAGCACACGAGCAGATGCATCGGGTGTTGAAAGCCGAAACGACGCGACCAACCTCGCGGCACCTGCGGGCTCAGCAGCGCCGGACCCTGCGCTGGGTAAGGATCTACAACCAAGTTCCACCCCACGAGGGCTTGGGGCAGCGGCTGCCGGCAGAAGTTTATCAGCCCAACCGATTGTCGAAGAAGCGGACTGTAGCTTTGAATTACCCGAGGGAGATGGTGGTACGTCGGGTCCGAAGCAATGGGGAGATAAAGTGGCGAGGTCGCAAAAGATTTTTGGGGGAAGCCTTCGTGGGGTATGCTGTGGGACTCAAGCCCTTGAGCGAGGGCAAATACGCGGTCTATTTTGCCCAATTGTTGATTGGGGAACTGTGGGAGCGAGACAAAGGCGGAGTCCGCCCGGCCAGGTATGCGCGAAGATTTTGAGTTCTCCGGCATTGTTACCTGCCGAGCCCAGTAGCCCACGAGAAGACAAACCGGCTGCAGCGCCTTGGTGTTCGCTCCGCTCCGGCTCGCTTCGCTCGCCTCCGCTGCGCGAACACCAAGGCGCTGCGTTTCCCTACCTAACTGATCATTCAAAGAAACAATCATCTGTTACCTATGTGTGTGCTCAAAGTGTTACCCATGTGTGTGCCCGCTGCCCACCCTGGCCCTCTCCCATAGGATGGGAGAGGGAAGTCCCAAGCACATTGTTTGCACATCCGAACGCCGTAACTTGCCAACGCGCCCAGTATTCCCCCTCTCCCATCCGATGGGAGAGGGCCGGGGTGAGGGTCTTTATGGTCCCTCTGCATTTTCGTATCGCTTTTTCCAGTTCATGTTAGTAACTCCATCCCATGAACAAACGCCATCA
>QHOR01000336.1:3214-4706 GCA_003219395.1 Verrucomicrobiota bacterium
TTACCCGACGCAGCTTTCTTAAAACCTCCATCGCGTCCCTTGCGACGTTGACCATCGTTCCGCGGCACGTACTCGGCGGTCCCGGAGTCACCCCGCCCAGTGAAATTCTGACTCGGGCGGTTATAGGCACCGGCGGCATGGGCATGGGGCACGTCACGTCAATTAACACCGCCTGCAAGCTGCTTGCGGTTTGTGATGTGGATGAAAAGCATCTTCAAACTGCACTCAAAGCGGGAGGCCCCGATGTCAAAGGGTATAAAGATTTTCGCGATGTCCTGGCCCGCAAAGATATCGACATCGTTCACATTCCAACCCCGCCTCACTGGCATGCATTAATCTCCATTGCTGCCGCAAAAGCAGGAAAGGATATCTGGTGTGAGAAGCCCATGACCAGGACGATTGCCGAGGGTGAGGCTGTGAAAGCCGCCATCAATAAGTATAAGCGCATCTTCCGTCTGAATACGTGGTTTCGATTCGAAGGTGTATTCTACGGAATGGGCACTCATGTAAAACCGATCAAGAAAGCAGCGCAAGCTGGACTCCTTGGCTGGCCCCTTAAAGTAACGCTTGGAGGAACCACAGGCTTTGATTGGAAACAGAACCAATGGTGTGGTCGGACCGATCTTGTTGAGCAGCCAGTTCCGCCAGAACTTGATTACAACCTCTGGCTGGGGCCAGCGCCAGTGAAACCTTATCACCCACATCGCGTTCACCAGAGTTTTCGCGGTTATTGGGATTATGATGGCGGTGGGTTGGGCGACATGGGCCAACATTACCTGGACCCAGTCCAATATATTCTTGGCAAGGATCTCGAGAGTCCTGTGAAGATTGAAGCAGATACCAATCCTCAGGATCGTGACGCTGTTCTTCCGTGGCGGCGGATTTCCATCAAATATGCCGACGGGTGTGAAATCGTCCTGGACGGAGAGAACAAAGATACCGCTCCGTTCATTTCCGGTCCGCATGGCAAACTTTCAAAGGATTTGGTCTCTGACATTCCAGATATTGATCAAAAGATTCAACAACTTCCTGATCCGGAACCTCAAGTGACGAATTTCGTTGAAGCGGTCAAAACCCGGAAAAAGTTCGCATTGAACGAAACTAACGGACACCGCTCCTGTACTCTGATCAATCTGGCCAAGATTGCGGTCGAAACAGGCCGTCCGCTACGTTTCAATCCTAAGACGCAGCGGTTCATCGATGATGCAAAGGCCAACGACTACATCAAACAACCGATGCGTGCGCCGTGGAAGATTCAGGTGTGATGCTGAAGCGGGCCGCGAACCGTCCTCGGTCAATGCCACTAGGATTTGAAGCGACGGGGCTGTCCCAGTCCCACAGGGACGGCCGAAAATAGCCCAGCGATAAATCGCTGGGTTATTTCACGCATCCCTCCTGGATGAAGGCACTGAAATCCTAGGTGGCATTGACCGTCCTCGGTTCGCAGACTGTAGAATGCAGGAAGGCTTTACTAATCGTTTTCCAGCTCTGA
>QHOR01000083.1:0-413 GCA_003219395.1 Verrucomicrobiota bacterium
CGCTGAAAAAAGAGAGTGCGCCTGTCTCCGAAGGCAAAATGAGAACCAAAATCAGTTACGACGGCAAAACGTACGTTGAAAAGGCTGTCGCAGAGGAGAAACCGCCGGTTTATGTGCAGCCCCGCGGACCGGAGTTGAAGTTGATTTTGGGTGGATTCATCCAGATGAATTTTGAAGACGGAGATGTTTCCGCATTCGAGGGGCGGTTTGGGGAGACGGCACTAAAAGATCGGTTTCGCCTGCGCCGGGCACGCATCAATCTAACCGGCGATTTTGCCGAGCAATTTGATTTCAAAGTAGAAGGCGACTTTGAAAACAGCGACGGGCTTAACAACAACCGCACGGCCTTCGAGGCTACGGACATTTTCATCAATTGGCATCAAATTCCCTGGGCACAAATCAAAATGGGTCAA
>QHOR01000083.1:450-6392 GCA_003219395.1 Verrucomicrobiota bacterium
CCGTTTGGTTTGGAACAGACAACTCCGGACACTACTCTCTACACGATCGAGCGCACTCTGCCGACCGGGGCCATCACACCGGAGCGGCAGATTGGCGTGCAGCTCTGGGGGAAACCGTTTGCAATCATTTGGCCGGACCGAGCAGATCTGCTGACTTATTACGCTGGCATTTTCAATGGTAACGGCCGCAACACCACCAACAACGACAACAACAACTTTATGTATGTCGGCAGGCTGGAGGCCATGTTGTTCAAAGATGTTTTCGGAAAGGGATCGTTTCTAAAACTTGGCGCAGACGTTCTGAACAGTCGTGATGACAAGGGAACCAACATCTCGCAAAGCTTGACCCTGCTGGTGAATGACGACGGGTCGCTTTCACCGTTCGTACTGCCTGGAGCAGATGAGCGAACCGCATGGAGCGTGGATGCCTGGCTTAGGGCGGGCCCATTTGATTTAATTGGTGAGTTCTTTCAGGAAAGGGTTCTTCCGCGCACAACCAATGGGCCTCCCGGCTTTGACGCATTCACGACGGACGGATTTTATGTCACCGGCGGCTATTACTTGATCCCGAAGAAGCTGCAGGCTGTCGTTCAATGGCAGCACTTGAATCCAGGGCAAAAAGGCAATGATGGCATCTCTTCAATTGTTGGCGGCCTCAACTACTACATCCACGGCGACGACCTGAAGGTGATGGTGAACTACTTTCATACGTGGTCTGACTTCCGCCAGGCCAACCCCGAATTCGGAGATGATCAATTCGATGAAGTCATCGGACGCATGCAGCTAATGTTTTAGATCGAAACACACCAGATTAGAGGAAATAAAATCATGAAAGAAACCTTTCGGAGTAAACTGCGCGAGCTATGGGCGATTCGCCGGCAATGCCATCGCCTCCGGCTCGAGCAACGACGGAGTCGACATCAGCAATCCTCGAAATTTTATAACGAATTGCGGCGACTTTGGAAAAGTCCATTGCTAAAAAATGCGGTGATTCGCCCCCGTCTCACTCGTCAGTGAACTCGCGCTGACAGGAGACGTGCCTGACCGGCGCTTTTCGCCTCCTGCCAATCTATACGATATGAAAACAAGAGCAGTCATCGCAGTTGCCGGGGCACTGACGCTTTTTGTGCCACATGGCCGTGCGCAGGAAAAAACCGTAGTTCGGTTTGGGCATTTCCCGAATATTACGCACGCCCAGGGTGTGATTGCACATGCACTTTCCCGGCAAGGCAAGGGCTGGTTTGAAGAACGATTGGGACCAAATGTCGATATTCAATGGTTCACATACAACGCCGGGCCGTCAGCGATGGAAGCGATCTTTGCCGGATCGCTGGATGTCACCTATGTGGGACCGGGTCCTGCCTTGAACGCTCACCTCAAATCCAACGGTGAGGAAATCCGCGTAATCTCGGGTGCTGCCAATGCCGGCGCTGCATTGGTAGTAAAACCTGATTCCCCCATCAAGGCGCCGGCAGATTTCCGCGGGAAGAAAATTGCTACGCCGCAGCTTGGCAATACGCAGGACATTTCCTGCCGAGCATGGCTGAAAGCGCATGGTTTAAAGGTCACCCTGACTGGTGGGGATGCGCAGGTGATCCCAACGGCGAATCCCGACCAGCTGGGGCTTCTGCAAAAAGGCTCCGTCGATGCTGTGTGGACCGTCGAACCATGGGTGACGCGGCTCGAACGCGACGCGAAGGCGCGTGTTTTTGTTGAGGATACAAATACCATCACGACCTGGCTTGTTTCGAGTGTGAAGTTCCTGCGTGACCGGCGCGATTTGGCGAAGAAAATCACAGACGCGAACACCGAATTAACGAAGTGGATTCAGGAGAACGAAGCCAAGGCGCAGAAGTTGTTGATCGAAGAATTGAAAGCCGAGACGCGAGCTGATTTTTCGCCAGACGCAGTCGGGCAAGCATGGAAGCGGATTCAGTTCACCAACGAAGTGTCGCGTGACTTGGTTGCCAAGTCGGTGCAGGACGGCAAGGATGCCGGTTTTTTAAAGGGCTCGACAGACACATCAAAGCTAATTGCCCCTCCCTAATGCTCCTGGCTGTTCGTCACCGTTCCTCAGCTACTGAGGAGCTCCAGATCATCCCGCCCTCAAAAGTTTCGGTCGAAGGCGTGTCAAAAGGCTTCCGCAGTGCTTCAGGCGACGTTTTGGCGCTCGATCAGGTAAGTTTAAAAGTCGCCGAAGGCGAATTTGTGTGTCTCGTTGGCGCGAGCGGCTGTGGCAAAACGACCTTGCTCAACATAATTGCGGGTCTGGAAAAAGCAGACAGCGGCACGGTGCTGGCGGACGGGAAACCGGTGACCGGACCTGGCCGCGAACGGCTCGTTATGTTTCAGGAACCGGCGCTGTTTCCCTGGCTGGACGTTATTGGGAATGTCCTCTTCGGCCTCAACCTTAAACCGAACCTGACAAATAAAGACCGACGCCAGGTCGCTAAGTACTATCTGGAACTGGTTGGTTTGAGTCGATTCGAACATGCGAATATTCACGAGCTTTCCGGCGGAATGAAGCAGCGCGTCTCGCTTGCTCGCGCACTGGCTCCGAATCCTCGAGTGCTCCTTATGGACGAGCCGTTTGCCGCGCTCGACGCTCTCACCCGCGAGCAACTTTATGGCGACATTCAAGAGATTTGGAGGGCGCGTCGCAAAACCATCGTCTTCGTGACGCATAACGTACGCGAAGCGGCGTGTCTGGGTGATCGCGTTCTGCTCTTTTCGCCTCATCCGGGGCGCATCCAGAGGGAATTCAAGGTGGAGCTGCCACGACCGCGTGACATCAACAGCGTCGATCTCGCCGCTCATGCCACACAAATCACCAAGGCGCTGAAAAGTGTGGGTAAAGCCGAGGCTGTCACGTCGAAATGAAACGATTTTTGCTGGCGGCTGCATTTTTCGCGGTGCTCGTTTTGTTTTGGGAAGCGGCGTATCGTGCAAGGATTTGGTCGCCTGTTCTTCTGCCGTCCCCGGGGCAGGTTGTAACGTACTTGCAAGGTATTACCGCTGACGGAACTCTGGTAAAAGCGACTGTGATAACAATGCGTCGGTTGCTTATTGGTTACATCATTGGACTTGTGGTTGGTCTACCGCTGGGATTATTGACGGCGCGCTGGAAATTGTTCGGCGACACGATTGGGACCATGGCTCTGGGATTGCAAACATTGCCTAGTGTTTGCTGGGTGCCTCTGGCGCTGTTGTGGTTTGGTCAGACAGAAGCCGCCATGCTTTTCGTCGTGGTGATGGGAACTCTCTGGTCGGTGATCATCGCAACCGAGACTGGCGTGCGCAACGTTCCGCCGATCTATCGCCGCGCTGCGTTGACCATGGGATCCAAGCGGCTGCACATGTGGTTCAAAGTGATTCTGCCTGCCGCGCTGCCTTTCATCGTCAGCGGAATGAAGCAAGGATGGGCATTCGCCTGGCGTTCGCTGATGGCGGCTGAGATTTTCGTGACAATCCTGACCGGTTTCGGCCTTGGCCAGCTTCTCCATTACGGACGTGAATTGAGCGCCATGGAGCAGGTGATTGGGATTATGATCGTGATTGTCGTAATCGGTTTGCTGGCTGACAAAATTTTCTTTTCACCGATCGAAAAATTTCTGCACCGGCGCTGGGGAACAAGCCAGGCATGAGGGTCGGGCACAAGAAAGCGTCCGTTTTGGCGCAACGCGAGGTGCGCATCACCAACAAACTTGGATTGCACGCGCGGCCGGCTGCACAGTTTGTCAAACGCGTACGAAGCTTTCGATCGGAAATCTGCGTCGTAAAGTCGGGTAAGCGATATTCAGCCTCCAGCCTCATCGATGTTCTGCGGGCAAATCTGGATTGCGGTTCGACGGCGATCCTCGAGGCGCACGGTGTCGATGCAGATGACGCGCTGGATGAGTTGGAGCAGTTACTCGCGAAGTTTCACGAACAGGAGACTGACTAACGCAAAGGTCGGGCAACCAAAATTCCGCTATCAGAGCTGTATCGATATAGATATTTGGAAAGCTCTGAGTCCACCACCACGCGACCGTAATTGCTGGGCGAAGACGCGTGCATAAAATGCAAGACGCCGTCGCTTGTGCGCAATGCGAGACCCACGTGAGCGGTGGAATAAAGGTCGCGGCGGTCGCGCGAAATGATTCCGATAATGTCACCACTGCGCAGCTTTGATTCAATTCCTGCGACTTTGTTCTTCGGAATTTCATAAAGGGCGCGTGAGGAGACATTTGCCTCCATACGTGACAGCGGTCCGAGCAGTGAACGGTTGGCAGCCAGATAACGATAATGTCGCCAGCCAGCGCTCATCTCCCGCGCAGAATGTGGAACACTGCGTCCACCCAGATCGCGAGTCATATCTTCTACGAGTCCACGGCGATCATTATCGTAAAGCCAGTCCTCCAGATAATGAAGACGCGAAAGATAATCGCCGGTGCATTCACCGGCGCGGTATCGATCCATCTCGATGTAATGCAGCAGACGTTCCGGAGTCCAGTTCGATTCCGGCTCGTTCAGCATTCGAGCAAAGCTGAGTGCGATTTCGAAAAAGGTCCAGCAGTCGACGCCCTGAAAGTTTACCGACGGCGACTCGACGCGGTTATCGATCTCAAGAGTGAAATGCTTGTACCGTGTCCCTACCAACGCCTGTCCGACCACCGCAGTGCGTTCCCCAATGGGCAGGGCCTTCCAATTCCCGGCTTTGGCCTTTGCTACCAATCGATTGAACTGGTCCTGTCCTTTAAACACCGTGCTGAATGGCAAGCGCGATTCAGACGCGAGCGCGACTGAACAAAGCAGAAACAGGAAAACCACGAACTTGCAACTTCGCATGACAGGCACAACTCAACGCGGAATGGAAAAACTTACAAGGGTTACAGAGTTAAAAACGTTGAAACGCTAAAAGGCACTCTGACCGAGCCTGACCCGACTTTGTGATGTTTTTAGCTCTTTTAACTTCTCGGCTGTCTCATATCGTTTAAGACTGTGCCCATTCGTTTCCAGAAAAAAAGCCGGAGAAACATTGTTCGTCAGGCACCGGATGGCGCAACTGCCAAGCCTTCCACCCGGGTCCGTTTGCGGCCCCGAGCCGATTGGCATAAGCGCAATTTTCTTACCAGCGTCCTGATTCCCTCGCTCTTCGTTAAACGGGCGGGTGATCAGACAGCACGGCCTCCGCAATTTCCAAAAATCCGAGCAGGCGAGATTTGTGTTACGTGGATCGGACACGCGTCGTTTCTTGTTCAGACCCACGAAGTCAATGTGTTGATTGATCCGAACTGGTCGAAATGGCTGAAGGTGATTAAGCGTTTGAAGCAGCCGGGCTTCGAAATTCATCATTTGCCCTCGATTGATTTTGTTCTGGTGACTCACGCGCATTTCGATCATCTCGACCGCCGCACGCTTCGCCGAGTTGCCGCTGACCAGCCGATCGTCGTCCCGATAGGCGTGGGGAACCTGGTACACGATCTCGGCTTCCACATCGTCCACGAGCTCGATTATTGGCAGACAGTCGAGCTTGGCCCGCTCAAAATCTCGCTAACACCTTGTCATCACTGGGGCGCGCGGTTTTTGGCGGATTCCCACCGCGACTTTGGCGGATTCGTCATCGCGGCGAATGACCGCACGATTTTTCACTGCGGCGACAGCGCCTACTTTCCTGGCTTTAAAGAGATCGGCGATCGCTACGGAATTGAGATTGCGCTGCTTCCGATCGGGGCCTACGAAGCGCCGACTGGCCGTGAAGTTCACATGAATCCAGAGGAAGCAGTCAAGGCATTTGTCGAACTCGGCGCCGACACTTTGATCCCCATGCACTACGGAACTTTTCGACTAGGCTTCGAACCGATGCATGAACCACCGCAACGGTTGCTGAAATCAGCGCGCGAACATGGAATCGCAGACAAGATCCTCGTGATGACCGAGGGAGAGCCCGTTGTCCTATAGTG
>QHOR01000084.1:0-876 GCA_003219395.1 Verrucomicrobiota bacterium
CGCATTGGCAATGGCTTGTCCCACCCGCGGCTTTGCCCGGCCTTATCTTGCCATGCTGGACCGTTAGTTGGGCCGATTTTTCCAACCGCTACTTGCCACACGCGGCAGCGGACCTGGCTTGTGGACTTGTCGCTCCGGCAGCGCTGATCGCTGGGTTAGCGTGGCGTGGACGCGTGCTCGTTAGGCGAATCAAGTGGGAGCTGGTCCTGCTCTTACTAGTGCTCGTGCTCTCCATGCTTCCGACAGCCGGGTTTTTCCGCTGGAGTTTTCGCTGGCTGCCGTTTTTTCATTTGGTTCTCGCGATCTGTGCGGCAGAGGCGTTGCACCTGCGACCGAGATCACCGATCCTCGCTACAGTGGCGCTCTCGCTCACCGCCGTTACCGCCATTGCGATGGTAATCCTGCGTGTGACTGGCTCGGACGCTTTCCCTCTCACGTGGATTTTTCTTGGGCTCGCAGCGTTTTGGTTCCTGTCGACGCTTTTGTTGCGTGGCTCTGAATTTCAGAAATGGCCACCAGCGGCAATCACGTTTTTAGCGTTACTCGCGACATATATGTACATCCCGACGAACTGCGGTGTCCCCAAGTACAATTTTTCTCAGGCACTACTTAAACCCGCGCCGCTCGATCCAGAGCGCCTTTATCTCAGCATTTATCCATGGGCGGAGCTGACTTATTGTGTAGCATACAAACCCCAGCCGGTCGGCGAGACCCTGCGACCCGGTAGCACGCCAATGTGGGCAGGTTTGCATTTCATCAATGGCTACAGCCCGATTCGGCCAGCCGGCGTGGCCCGGGAATTCGCGACCTCGATTCACGGCGAGATCAATCCCAGCGTAGGCAGCTACCTGCTCAGTAATCAGGCCGGCAAGGATG
>QHOR01000084.1:896-1093 GCA_003219395.1 Verrucomicrobiota bacterium
GGTCCCGCAGCCGTCTTCCGAATGGGAAGCGGTGCTTACAACTGATGAAGGCCGGGTCTTTCACCGACGCAGCGCTCCGTTCGCGCGAGTGCGTTCGATAACATCCCTTGATTCGCCGCCTGGCCAGCAATTTGCCACAGCAACTGTCTCACGAATCAATGATTCGCGAAATCGAGCGGAAGCAGATGTCGATGTGC
>QHOR01000340.1:0-2200 GCA_003219395.1 Verrucomicrobiota bacterium
CCTTTCGATCCAAGATTGACTGTGACGACTCCATCCAGGTCCTGCGTAGCCGTAGGCATGAACACTCCGACACATTTCTTCAGCGCCTCCAATACTTCAGGTCGCCTAACAAGTTGCGGTATGTGCGGCGAGCCGATCTCCTCTTCGCCTTCAGCCACCATGACTAAATTTACAGGCATCTTCTTCCCTGCACCGCGAATGGCATGCAGCGCCGCAAGGAAAGCGGCTTCCGGCCCTTTCTGGTTCACCGCGCCGCGACCGACGATTACTTTCCCCAGGGGCGGTTTGTCCACGATTCGCGCTTCCGTTGGCGACGACGTCCACTCGGCCGGGTCGAATTGTTTCACGTCGTACATGAAATAAAGCCCGGCAGTTTTTGGCGCACCGGCATCAAGCGTCGCGAATACGCCCGGTTTACCGTCCGTGTTGATCACCGTCGCCTGCTGAAATCCCGCATCGCGCGCCAGCTTCGCCATGTACTCCGCGCCTTCCGGATATCCGCGATTCTCAGCCGCGATCGATACTTGTCCGATCCAATCCTGCAATCGCTTCACGGCCTCACCATGCCGCCCTGCAATTTCCGATTTAATGTCGGTAAGATCACTGTCCGCTGCCTCACAGTGTGAGCTCACTATCCAAAGCAGCGTGAAAGCAAAGCCAACCCGAGAGATAAATCCCATTCGTTTCATCCGTCTTGAATGCGACACACCGAGGCTGGTTTCAACCAAAAATCTGCTTCAAGTCGCAGACGATTGCGCTAACGCCGCCTTGTTACGTCGCGTCACCGGACCAGCCGCCATCAGACGCGACGAACCACCGATCAGTGGGAATGATGGTGTTATCGCGCAATTCTCACAAGCGCCGCCTCGAAGTTTCCACTGAAGATTGTGCTTCCAGCCGGCGTTGTCGCGCCCGCACCCGGATCCGTCACGACCCCGCTAACATCGGCTAGTCCGCCCTCAACGACTGCAAGGGTCCCTTTCGGCGCAGACAGTCTAGCGGAAGCAGCAAGGAACGCGTACGGTGGCGCCGTCGTGGTCGTCGCAGCGAGCATCACTGTCCCTCCTCTCACGACGACACCGGCGCCCGTCTCGAAGCCTGTTCCTCCCCACGTGACGGCGTCCAGTAATTTCTTGCCCGTCGCTGGCAGATGGAGCACGAAGGCGTCCTGGTTGCCGGCGCCGAAGCTGGTTGTCGTCCCAGCGACATAGATCGTGTCATCGGGAGCGATTGCCACTACGTCAGCGGTTTCGCTCACTCTGCCGTCAAACTGCTTGTCAAAGACCAAGGCGCCGTCCGATGTGAGCTTGACGATCAACGCCGCAATGTCCGCGGAACGATGGCTAACCGTTTGGATGGCGCCCGCCATAACAATCGACCCGTCAGATCCTGCCGCCATCCGGCCGCGCGGATCCACGACTTCGCCGGCAGAATAGGTTCGTTGCCACACCAGAGTACCGGCGGTGGTGATTTTCAGTACGACTATGTCGAAGTTGCCGATTTGATCGGCTCGAGGAGTGGTGCCCGCAGCGTAAACGCTGCCGTCAGGCGCAACGGCGACAGCGTTGCCCGCAGCTCCATCAGAGATTCGTTGCCAGACAAGATTGCCGGCGGGATCAAACTTCACTACGAACAGACCGGACGAGCTGGGTCCGAAGCTCGTCGCTGTGCCGGCGATATACACCGATCCATCAGAGGCAGTCGCTACGGCCAGACTCTCATCGGACGCGGGTCCCCCCCAACTCCGCTCCCAAAGTAACGTCCCGTCCGCGCCGAATTTCAGGAGCACTGCGTTCCCGTTATCAGCAGTCAGGCCGGTTACGTAAATCGAGCCATCTCCGCTGACTGCGACGTCAGGTCGTCCGAGCCCGCGGATGGTCGTCCCATTCCAGATACTCTGCCAATTCAACGATCCATCCGGGGCGAACTTAACGAGGAAGATTTTCGGCGTTGGATTCCCAAATTGATCTGTTGTGAAACTGTCGGTGATACCTGCGACGTACGTGCTCCCATCGGCTGCGCTGGCAACGCCCTCCGCGACGTCGCTTCCGGCGCCTCCCCAGGTTGCCTGTGTGAGCAGCATCTGGCCTTGAACGCTGCTAATTGAGATGGCGATGGCGACAATGATTAAAGAGGAAGCTTTCATGTTACATAAGGGTTGATGCTGATTGTCAAAGTCAGGAGAAGTTGTTGTCAGTTA
>QHOR01000340.1:2205-5119 GCA_003219395.1 Verrucomicrobiota bacterium
ATCGCCGGGATCTTTCTGCGCGGGTGTGAGCAATCTGATCCAGCCGTCTACCTCCGGCGACAATGTTTCCGTTCCAGATAGCGCAACAGTCGGCTGAATCCATCCGTCGTGAGTCATGGGAAGAGGCTTCACTCCCTGTCCACCTGTGCCGTCCGTCGCGCCTGCGCCATTGCTCCCGTTCGCGAGCAGGATCGTGCCGACGGCGGCGGCGTCCGCGCCATTGCCGTCTCCGTTTGGATCGGGGTCAATGACCGAGAGCACATTCGCATGCTGATTTGTGACGTATGCGTAATAGCCGCCTCCCCTCTTCGCGCCCCAATTCACTCCATGGGTTCCCGCGGGAGTGGGAACGAAGGCAACAACCCTGTCCGTAGTAGTGTCGATAATCGCTACATGATCGGCTGAGTTCGTTGGTGGGCGAGCGACATTCGTGAGTGAGAAGACCGCAGTGGCCGCCCATTTTTCATCTGGGCTCACTGGCGTCTGAATCGGCCCTTCGAGCGTGTGAAAGATGTTGAGACCCGTTTGCCCGTCGGGAGCGAGAGTGACGGGGATGTTTCGCAAAATCGTCCTCGAATCCACGTTAATGGCGGTGACCATGCCGCTGACGAGATTAGCCACGTAGGCCTTGTGAACTCCCTGCACGTGACACTCCCCGACGGCGATGGGCATCAACAGCGCCGCAGTTAGAGGATCGTTCGGGTTTTGGCGAAACTCTTTTAGAACGGTGCCGCTCGCTGTGTCGATGATGCTGATCGACCCAGCAGGGCCGATTCCCTTGAAGACGTTCGGCACGATCGTGCGATCTCCCGTGCCGCAGGTAAGCCAGTGACCGTGCGGATGATTTCTTCCCGTGCCTGTAGGGTCGCTGTCGACGATCTGCAGACCAGTAGCGCTATCGCGAACCTTGACCATGTTGTTGTCCGCGCTCAGAGGTACAGTCAACACACCGTTCTGCGGCCCGGCAGTCGGAATTGTAATGATATGCGTGGGCGCCTCGCCGACGGTGATACTGTCGAGAATCGCTCCGCTCGGCCGGTCAATCTTGTTGATCCACTTACCGAACCAGTTGCCGTTGTAGACGGCGTCGAGAGAAAAGTTGGCCCACATATTGTGCGGGTTATTCCACATGCCGCCCGATTGGAGCCCATTGATTTCGCGCTCGATGGTGAAAGTCGCTGCGTCGAGTACCGTTATTGTACCGGGCTTGATGACACCGCTCCTATCCCTTTGGTTAGGTACCCGCTCGAACTGAGTATCCACCCAGACTTCGCCTACGCCGGGAATAGGCGGCCTTACTTGCGCTGATGAATCCAGAATGTCCCACTTGGCACGCTTCTCAGCGTCGGTGGGAGCGATTGTTGTGATAACCGAGAGAACAGCGGTGGCAGATGAATGGAAGCATGCTTGACGTCACATCGGGGATATTGCCAGCGGCATTCTTCACTCCCACCACGGCGGTCATGTAGGGATGAACTTTGCAGTGGAACAGGTAGACCCCGAGGACGTCAAAGGTCGCCGAAAGCGTCCCACTTTGCGACGAATCCTGGTCCAGCACGACACGAGATCCCGCCGGTTTCATGAGGAGCGTAACAGTATGCCGCGTACTAGTGCAGCAATTGTTGATTTTGAAATCAACTCTTTGACCGGCTCGGATGGCGGTAAAGGGTGTCCCTGTAACCGCACTTCTGAACCACTTTCCCGGCTCGTCCGTGAGGGTCATCGTGTCAACTGCGCCGCCCTCAGCGTGCACCCTGCTTGGGCTGACCATGGCTAGTGCCAGTAGGGTAAGCGCAGTTAGATTCAATAATGTTGAGTTGAGTTTACCCATAGTGATCGTGGTTTGTTGTGGGTTAAGTTCGCGGTGCAAATGATTGCGTCTACATGGGAAAGGTTCGGCGGTTGTAACCTTTGAAGTGGGTCCCATAATAAAAAAGAGGCCGGCTGTTGAGCCGACCTCTCTCTCGTAGGAGTTAAATCGGGCTTATTGGACTTGGAATCTGCCGCGCAATGTGAAATGGCCATTCACGATTACGCGCGCCGTGTCACCAGCTCGCAACTCTGGCGCGGCCGTGCCGCGAAGGTCCGTCTCAAACGTAATGTCGTTTACAAGGTTTCTGGAAAACTGGAGCCGATTGCTGAAAATTAGCACGCCGCCACGGAGAACGCGCAGCTCGACGACTTCATCGCGGAAGCCATTTCCAGGGGTGATCCCCAGTTCAGGAAAATCGGCCTTGGCGATCTCCACTTCAGCGGTGAAGCGGTCGTTCGCAGTGCCGGCGTCATTGTCCAGCCTTGCTTGTCCACTCGCGTCGACAGCAATGACCGGTTGGAGACGAGCTTCAAGCCGGTTCGAACTGTCAGCCGCCTCGGGTGCTTGTTGCGCAATGGCGATTGACGACAGCGCCATTAGGCCACCGATTGATATTGTGGTGAGAAGTTTTTTCATATGCGTTTGTTCAATTGCGGTTTTTGATTGTTGGTTTTTGTTAACGCCGATCAAGTTGACTGGGAAATCTAACCTTTGAAGCGGGCCAAGAATTATGCGCGCTCTTCAGAGATTCGAGCACTCAGGGCTTGCACCCGTCGGTGCCCACTTGGGCTCCTTGATTCGTTAGACGCCTCGCGACAGGCGAACGCGCATCTCTGTCCACCTACTATCGGAACGCACCAGCTCGACGTCGCCCCCATGCGCCCGAGCCAGCTCCCGCGCGATGCTTAGACCGAGGCCATGTCCTGGCACGCGTTCGCCGCCGCACACGCGGTAAAAACGCTCGAACAACTGTCCGGTCCGATGTTTAGGGATACCATCACCCGTATTGCCAATTGTCATTTCCACCTCGCCATTGACGGCCCGTGCTTCCACCCGAACGCGACCGCCAGGAGTGTTATATTTAACCGCATTTTCGACTAA
>QHOR01000339.1:0-1001 GCA_003219395.1 Verrucomicrobiota bacterium
GATCGCTGAAACGCAAGAGATGCTCGATTTTTGCGGCAAACATAATGTCACCGCCGATGTTGAAGTTATTCCTATTCAGAAAGTCAACGAAGCGTACGAGAGACTACTCAAATCGGATGTGAAGTATCGCTTCTCCATCGATATGGCTTCTCTGAAAGCGGAGTGACAAGCTGTAAATTTGTTCACAAATATTTTGGTAAGGCGCGATCGCCGGGCGCGCCGATCCGACGGAGGGCTCGGCGGGCCTTCTCTACGCACGTACCAGGCCTTCTAACCGAAGGGAGAAAGGATGAAGAAACGCAAACTTGGAAAGAGTAATCTGGAAGTCTCAGCCCTCGGGCTGGGCTGTATGGGAATGAGCTTTGGTTACGGCCCGCCCAAAGACAAACAGGAAATGATCGGACTGATTCGGGCGGCCGTTGAACGAGGCGTCATCTTGTTCGATACCGCCGAAGTGTACGGCCCATTCACGAATGAAGAACTCGTAGGAGAAGCCCTGGCTCCTTTTCGTGATCGAGTTGCGATCGCCACCAAGTTCGGCTTCAAGGCTGCTTCCACACCCGAAACAAGATGGAGCAATTTGGATAGCCGGCCGGAACACATCAAGGAAGTTGCTGAAGCTTCGCTGAAGAGACTTAGGACGGATGTGATCGATTTGTTTTATCAACACCGTGTCGATCCCAACGTGCCAATCGAAGATGTCGCAGGAACGGTGAAGGATCTAATTCAAGCAGGCAAGGTGAGGCACTTCGGCCTTTCTGAACCTGGAGTGCAAACCATCCGTCGCGCACACGCGGTTCAGCCGGTGACGGCAGTCCAGAATGAATACTCGCTGTGGTGGAGAGAATCTGAAGCGGGAGTGCTACCGACTCTGGAGGAACTCGGGATCGGTTTCGTTCCATATAGCCCGCTTGGCAGAGGCTTTCTCACGGGGAAAATGAATGAAGAGACCACGTTCGACAGCTCCGATTTTCGCAACATGCTTCCACGTTTTACTCCGG
>QHOR01000339.1:1013-1823 GCA_003219395.1 Verrucomicrobiota bacterium
AAAGCGAATCAGGCTTTGACTGATCTGCTCGGCGAAATCGCAAAGCGCAAGAAGGCAACGCCCGCTCAAATCGCGCTTGCCTGGTTGCTCGCGCAGAAGCCGTGGATTGTCCCCATACCTGGCACCACGAAACTGAAGCGTTTGGAAGAAAACATCGGAGCGGCTGAAATCGAGCTCACGCCAGGCGACCTGCGCGAGATCGAAAACGCGGCGTCAAAGATCAAGGTGCACGGCGCTCGCTACCCGGAAAAGCTGGAGCAAATGACCGGTCGCTGAGAGCGATGCAGACCGCCATCGACAACGATGGTTAAAGAGCAGCGAAGCAAAGACTTCGGTGGAAAATCTGGATTTTCTTTGCCGAAATATCTTAATTCACTGAAGTTGCAGCTGCCGCCATTTCGAGTGCGCGGCATGTTTCAAAATGTCCGGGCTCAAAACTTCATCGACATTACTGGGCGACTTTCGCACTGACGCGCGCCTGCTTGTTCTCATTGGCCTGGCCTTACCGGTGGGAGTGATCAGCGCACTCGTGGCTAAGGCACTCCTGTGGCTGATCGCGGAAATTACAAATGTCGTCTTTTTCCAGCAATTCTCACCGGTGCTCGGCTCGCTCCAACATAACCATCTTGGAATGTGGGTGATCGCTGCGCCAGTGGCCGGCGCAATCATCATTGGTCTGATGGCGCGTTACGGCTCAGAAAAAATTCGCGGACATGGAATTCCCGAAGCACTCGAAGCCATCCTTCTAGGTCGCAGTCTGATTGAGCCGAAAGTTGCACTGCTCAAACCGATATCCTCAGCCATCTCGAT
>QHOR01000339.1:1889-3865 GCA_003219395.1 Verrucomicrobiota bacterium
TTATTTCATCTCAGCGCAGCGGAGCGAAAAACCCTGCTCGTCGCTGGCGCAGCCGGCCGGAATGTCGGCCGTATTCGCATCGCCGATTGCCGCCACGATGCTCGCGGTCGAGCTTCTCCTTTTCGAGTGGCGCCCGCGCAGTTTCATCCCCGTAGTGGTGGCAACGCTCGTCGCATGGTTACTTCGAATTCCATTGATCGGGGCGGGTCCGATATTTCCGGTGGCCATCCATGCGCCGTTGGGCTGGAATGCGATCCTCATCGCATGCGGAATCGGTATCGCGACTGGATTTGCTTCCGGTTTGCTGACCGGGCTTGTTTATTTGTGTGAGGATGCGTTTGCGAAATTGCCAATTCATTGGATGTGGTGGCCGGCTATTGGCGCAGTATTCGTTGGAATCGGCGGCTGGATCGATCCGCGTGTTCTGGGCGTCGGGTATGAGCTGATTCATGGAATGCTTCGTGGGGAAATTCTGGGCGCCGCGCTGATTGGATTGATGATCGGGAAGTCGTTGGTCTGGGCCATCGCCTTAGGCTCGGGAACATCCGGCGGTGTGCTTGCGCCACTGCTCATCATTGGCGGTGCGCTCGGCGCCGGGCTGGGACAATTCGTGCATGCCGGCGACGTCGCCTTGTGGGCAGCGGTAGGGATGGCGGCAACGATGGGCGGAACGATGCGTGCACCACTGACCGGAATTTTTTTTCTGCTCGAACTGACACACGACCTAAATGCTCTGCCGGCATTGCTCGGCGGATCTGTGGCGGCGCTGGCAGTGACCGTGTTGCTTTTACGCCGTTCGATCCTCACCGAAAAACTCGCACGGCGCGGGCAACATATCGCCCGCGAATATAGCGTCGACCTGTTCGAACTGATGCGGGTGCGCGACGTCATGGAAAAAGATGTGCCGCTCATTCCGGCGAAGACTCCCTTGCCACGATTTTCCGCCCGCGTGGCCAGTGGCGACCCGTTGATCTGTACGCGCCAGGGAACATTGCTTGGCAACGATGCCGGGGAGTTGGTGGGAATTATTACGCGCGGTGATGTGGTGCGTGCGTTTGACCGGTCGCGAGATTCAAACACGACCGTACTGGATGCAGGCTCGACAAAGTTGATTGTGGCTTATGAGGACGAAATTTTGCACGACGCGATCGCGCGCATGTTACGGCATGACATTGGTCGTTTACCCGTGGTTGATCGTCTGAACGCCAGGAAAGTTATCGGCTACCTTGGCCGCGCCAGCATCCTGACTGCGCGCGAGCGTTACCACCGTGAAGAAGAATTGCGCGAGCGGGGGTTCCGTTCTCGAAATTCTGTGCTCAGTCCAGTAACTTAACGCATCGGCGCAGGCATCGACGTCATTCGATTGCGGTGTTAGATTCTTTCAGGATCCTCGCGACCTTTTCAATCGTGTTCCAGCTCCGCGTCGTGGCGGGCACGCCAAGGAGCTTCTCGACCTTGCCCAGGTAACTGATTGCTTTCATTTGTCGATGATAGAGACCCAGGACGAAGCGGTTTTGGATCGCAATTATTTTCAGCAGCCAGTCCTTATCTGACGGGAGGCTGACAGGAAGCGCAGGTTGGATAGGAACACGTTTCGCCAGTACGTTCACAAACCGGGTGATGTCGGGACCAGATGGTTGTCGTGCGAATGGATCTTTTGATGTGAGCTTGAGGACGTCGCGCGCTGGACAAATCATGATCTCGCATTTGAATGGAAGTTTTCGAGCAAACGCGGCGCGCAAAGCGGATTCACTCACATCTTCGCGCACCACGAATGTGCCCACCGCGCCGATATTAACGACGCCAAACTTCGCCAGTTGCCTGGCAATAGCAGCCGGTTGACATCGATTCGCCCCACCGACATTCACTGCGCGAAGAAAAACAGCCCACTTCATAAGTTATAGTTGACGGTTAGAATTGAGAATCGGAGCAACCCAAGGACGTGGAAACTCAGATGGCTTTGGAGCCGAGTTCGT
>QHOR01000085.1:0-9071 GCA_003219395.1 Verrucomicrobiota bacterium
GGGAAAATGGCAGATAATAGGATACAGCCATCGTGCCTCTAACATATTCGATGTCGCTTCCGAAAACGCTCGGTGCCAGGTCTACCGTGTTTTTGATCAGAAACCCGCGGGGATTCACATAGGGACTCTGCCGCGTGTCCAGAGTGTTCGTAAGTCCGATCGTGTTTACGACGTAATTCGTCGACGACCCAAGGAGAAAGGCCGGCTTAATCTCGGAATCGGTGATCTTCACATGACGCGCGGCGACGGTCAGACCGAGCTCGTCGAATTTCGTAATCTTACGAGTGAGCTCGAA
Source organism: Verrucomicrobiota bacterium (assembly GCA_003219395.1). Classification (GTDB taxonomy): domain Bacteria; phylum Verrucomicrobiota; class Verrucomicrobiia; order Chthoniobacterales; family UBA10450; genus Udaeobacter. The sequence continues at coordinate 296 of QHOR01000085.1, forward strand.
TCGCTCGCCCAATTCGAATTTGGTGTAGCCATCGTAAGCGAAAGTGAAAGCAGCAAGCCGGGCTCTAAAGAAAAAATCCGTATCGAAAAAGAACGGATCTTCGTACAGGATCTCGCCCTTGTAGCTGCGTTGTGAGACCTCAATTGACGTTGTGAGCGGCCTGCCATAGCCGAAAAGATCGCGATCGCGCCATTGCACGCCGGCAATCGCGCCCTCGAATGTGCCGTAGCCTATCAAAAAACCGAATTCCTTGCTCTTGGCTTCTTCGGCGGAAACATCCAGACGCAGCAGATGTCCATCCACAGGTACTGGTTTGATTTGAAGAACATTAAAAAGCCCGGTGCGCATGAGTGTGCGAAACCGCTCGTCGAGCGCCTCAGGGGAATAGGCCTTTCCCTCCAGCTTGGTGAAACGTTTGACGACGTAACTGGGACGCAACCGGTCAAGCCCGCTAACTGTGACTCCGTCGAAATAGTAAACCGGTCCTGGCGAAATCGTGATGTCCACCGGCACTCTGCCGTTGACTGCATCGTCGGGTGCGCCGCTGGCAACGACCTTCACGTCGTAATAACCACGTGTTTTGTAATATGCCTGGAGACGACGCGGAATGTCCTCGACTCGCGCATCTGTGTAAGGCCGCTGCAGCAGATCGAGCATCTGTCCACGCAGGGCTTCGGCGCCGTATATCGTGCGCCCATTAAACGAAATGAGACCAAAGAAATATTGGCGCCCCTCATGGACCGGGATGACTACGTCCACTTCCCTGCTCTCCCGGTGAAAGGTGTAACGCGGTGCATCGACCTCTGCATCCAAAAAACCTTCGGACAGATAGAAACGATGCACCAGGTCCGCTCCTTCCTGCATGTCAGCCGCGACAAAAGGAAGAATTTTCTCCGTCCTTGAGTACCGCTCTCGTGTGGGCCCGACCGCATACTCAAAGAGTTTGTCGCTGGGCTCCCGCACATTCCCATCAAAGACGACCGTCCGTAGAGCATAACGCGCACCTTCTGTAATATCGAGACGCAACCGGTCCCCCGACTCAATCGTGTAGTGCACGTTCACGTCGGCATAGCCATGCTTGCGATAGAAGACTTCCAGAAAGAACGCGAGATCGTCAGCACGTGCCGAACTTAGCCCGAAGTTCTCGATGGTAGTGATCTCCTCCTTTAATGCGGTACGCAGGTCCTTTTCCTTGAAGGCTTGCTGACCGCGAATTCGCTCGCTTTTCCTGCTCCTTCGCGACCGCCTGCTGCGCCTTTTGTCGTTCTTCAGGTCGCGCAACGTCGACTGCGCTTTGGGCCGCGGCTTCAATTGCAAGGGCCACGCTTCCCAGAAAGAAAAGGAGCCGACACTGCACGTTACGAGTAAACAAGAAGCGCCGGCTTCCAGTGCGCGTTCTCAGGACGCCTTGAAAGTCGTCTTTGGTAGAAATGTCGTGCATTTGCCTCACGCATTTCACCGAAAACGAATCAGGTACTTAAGCATCCCGCGATAATCGCCGCCTACACCGACATCGCCGACAACCACAAATCGATCATTTATTTTGAATCTGGCGCTAACTTCTTGACGGCCGGTTCGAGGATCAACAGCGCCGACGTCCAAATCGAGACGATTAAAGAATTCATTGTTCTGAGTCGGCTCGCCTTTCTTGAAAATTTTGCGGTACAACTGTTGTACCAGTAACATGGCGGCTCGTCCCGCCAGAACATTGCCGCGGCCCGACAACTCTTCCCTGGTGGCGCCGGTGGCGATCAAAGAAATAATTTCCTCCTGTGGCAGCGGCGGTTCGCTCGTGAAAATGGCTTCCGGAGCAAGCACGGTTCCATAAACGTAAACGCGCACGGTATAATCGCGGATCACCGAAGTTCCATGCAGCTCCAGCTTCGGGTTCATTGAATCGCTCGGATCAAAATAAAGGAAGCCTTGGGAAACCTCCAACCGGCTGAATGGTAGTGTTGCTTCAACATTTTCCAGACGCACTGTCCCTTGCAATCCCGGACGCAAGCCGGTTCCCCCAAGCTTTATGTCAACGATCGCGCCACCGGTGGCCAGGTTGCCGCGAATCAGCACCGGATCTTTGGTTTTGATTGCAACATTGAATTTCCAATCGCGGAGCGGCGGATTTGGGAAAGAAAATTGTGGCCGCTCCGATGGCGGCTCCGGCGCCGGTCTACCTGGCAGACCGATGGGAATAAGGTCGATATTCTTTAAGATGTGACTGTTTGTCATTGCGACATTGCCGGTGACGGTTGCGGCCGCGAATGGGCCAGTAACCGAGATATCTGCGTCCGCGCGAGCGGTAAGCGTGTCGTTTCGCGCAAGCAATACGCTGTTTGCCTTTAATTTTAAATCCAGGGTCGGTTCAGTCAGCTTTGGAAAAGTGATGCGGCCGTTCATGGTAAAGGGACCGCCGGCCAGATCACCGCCGAATCGCTCCAGGTTAAGAGCGTTTTGTGCGAAGCTTAAGCGCGCATTAAAATTCGTGAGCGCCGGAATCGTGGCATTCGTAAAACGCGCTACGTTCACCGTGACGTCCCCTGCCCCGCTAAAGATGGGTTTACCGATCGTGCCACTTACATCAACGTCCAGTCCAAGTTCGCCATCAAGTCGCTCGAGCTCCGGGACAAATTGCCGAACAAAATTCACGGAGCTGCGAGGAAGACGGGCTTTTGCTCTAACAGGTGTGTCGTCTGGCAATTTCCGGGCCCGCGCAATGTTCGGTATATTGAAAGGCACTTCCGCATTTAGCTCGAGAGGTTGAATTCGCGCCTGCTGCAGTTTGCCTAACACTGTGAGACGATCGTGCACCGCCTGCGCGTTCAGCTCGAATGTTGCCGGCTCCATTTTTGGCCATCGATCATTTCGCAAATCCCGCATCTGCAGATTGAGACTGGCGTTCAAGTCTCCGATTGTTCCGTCGGCATCGAGCCTCGCGTTCAGCGTACCAGATGTTCCCGCTTTAATTCCGAGATCGCTAAATAATTTCTTTAGATCAAGATTCTCCGACTGAATTGTGGCGAACACTTTGCCAGACGACGGAATGGCCGCGGCGTTCGTCCCAACATTTCTCCACACCAACGGGAAAGAGACGTAACCGGACGCGAACCTCGCCTGGCCTTGATCGAGTTGAATCCTGGTTATCTCGAGCGTCTCGCCTTTTGCCTGCGCGACTGCCTGGAAATCCGTGTTGCCGCTGGCGAGAAAAATGATCGGCACATCAAAGCCCTCTGGCGAATAGGACGCATCGATATTTGCTCGGAGGGATTGCGTATTTCCGTACCGTCCCTTCTCCAGAACGAATTTCAGGTTGCCCGAACTCCTGGAGATTTGCGCGTCACCGTTTCCTTGCCAATCAAGCTTAACCGACCCGCCTAATTGATTCTGATCGCCAAAAGAACGAAGCAGCGGTTGAATATTTGATAAGTTTGCTACGCTGGCGGAAATCTTGCCCTTGTATTGGTAAGGCTTCCGCAAACTCAGCATTCCTGTCGCATTGACGAAATCGGAGTCATTCAAAACCGCCCTGCAATCATTGACATACACGATGCTATTAGAAACCGAACATTGCGCACTCAGTTGCTGGAAAAGGAGGTCCCGCATCCTAAGATTTGAACTGGAAACAGATATCTGACCGTTTGCTGTCCGCTCTCTCCACTCGGCTTGCGCCGTCATTTGCAATGGCCCACTCAGTTTGTTAGGCGAATCTACAGCCCAGAAGTCCCCGACTTCGGGCGCATTGAGTTCCACATCCAGCTCTGCGGGCTGCGAAGAGGCTTTGCCAACGTCCGCCGGAAGCCTGTAGCGTCCGCGAAGATTCACTTCGTTTTGGTTTCGACGAAGACTGAAGCGGTCGAGCCCTAGAATATCATCGCTTCCATTTAGAGATCCTTGCACCGAATCAACGATGTGATCTCGATAATGAATGTCGGCCAAATCGAACTCCATTGCAGTACGAAGGTCTGCAAACCACGGTCGCTTTACTGTCGCCGCAGATGTTGATCTCTGAAGACGCGGCGCAATGCCCTTCGACGCGCGCAGCGTACAATTCACTCTGTCAATCGTTCCATCCGAAAACCCCACTGCGTTCGCCGTCACCCCAAGAATTGCGGTCACGTTCGCATTGGCAATATCGATCTTACCGGTGAACTGAGCCGAGCCAGTCAATTGCACAGGTGTCCCTGTCGTTAGTCGGTGAAGGTCAGGCGCAGTCCCCGAAATTTCCACGCTCGTTGCAGCCCGTGCGACATCTTCCAGAACCGAAGGCAACTCCATCGCCCCGTGAAGATGAAACTCGTTGTCATCCTGGACAACATCGGCCGACCGCAAGTTGGCTTTGCCTTGGTCTACCGAAACTTCAACAATGCCGTTATCGAAATGAATCGCTGGCTGATCCACGTCGCTGATGTGCAGCGACATCATTCCATTCCACGTGCGCGGCTGATCGATCGCGCCGGTTGCATCGAGCACGAACCGCCCAATTTCGCCGGAAAGATATCCTTCTGAAGGAAAGAAGAATTTGTTCAATGATTCGGCATTAATTTTTTCGGCAACCGCGTTCACTTTTGCATTTAAGGAAGCCTCCGTTTCAATCAATCCAGCCGACGCGGATAATTGCCCGCCGCCAATCGCGCAATCGAGCTTGAGCGCCAACGTTTTTGCGTCGATGCGTGATGCATCAACATTTAAGAAACGGATCTGTTCCTGGTCGCTCAGAACCACGTCACGCAGAATAAGATTCCTGTTCGAGTAAGATGTTTGCTCCGAAATTTTTGACCAGCTGTCGCCGGATCGAAGTTGCAGTTCTCCGATCCGCACCTGGCCCGGAGCTCGCGGATTCAAATCAAGGTCAGCGTGTTCTATAAAAAAGTCGTTAGGCTCACCTCTCACAACAAGCGTTGCGTCTGTTATTCCAACCCGCTCGGGAAACACTGAAGGTAATTTCAATTTGTGTTTCGGACGCGGCTTACGCGGTGGCGCTTTCGCCGGATTCAACACAACCTGCGCGGATCGCGCCTGGACATCCTGCAAAAAATTCGACAGTCCACGTTGCGTGAGTCCGGGCAAACTGTAATCAACGTACAAATAGTTGATATCGATCGACTCGACGATCGACGGTCCGGTGGGGAATGCGTGAAAGTTTCGGACTGTCAGGTGACTGAAAGCATTTCCTTCCAGGCGAAAATCGACTTTTAGATTTTCTCGCGCAGCGTACCGGATTACGATCTGCCGTCCGATTGCCAGCAAAATTGGACGATTAAAAATGATCAGCAGCGCCGCGCAGGCAGCGAGGCCGACCAACACACGATGCCTGATCCGACCATGGCGCCGCACCTCTTTCTGATCGTTTTCGGCCACCACAGCGATTGTATTGCGTCCCCCTGAGAGAGCAAACATCTAGATTCTGCGCCAACGACCGACTTCACCATTGCGTGCAAAGAGCTATGACATGACGCTTTCCAGGTTTGATAATGACTCCAGACAAGCTTTTTGATTACCTCGAGGGTAGATTGCCCGCTGCAGAGCGAGCGGCGCTCGAACAGCGATTGATCTCGGATACGCAATTGCAACGCGAATTGGCAGTGGCACGACGGATTCATGAGGGAATGCACGGCGATTCTCGTGAAGTTGTGTTGGTGGCACGACCGGAGGTAAACGAGCAAGGCCGCAAGATGGCGCTTCGGGTAGGCGCAGCGTTCATTGTCCTTATGGCTGTCAACGTCGTGATCGGTCTTTGGTTAATCGCCAGACACGAAACAAACAACCCGAACCGAGCGCTGCTCGAAAAGCAAATGCGAGATCAGATCGCCAACTCTTTGGAGCACATAGCGGCGACGTTCACGCCCGGGCCGCTGGGTATTGATGAAATTACCATTCGTGTTGCAACAGGAAAACTCGAAGTAGTTGCCGATGAAATAGTCACCATCGCGTCGCGATTCGGCGGTTCCGCCACAAAAGGTCTTCCGGACCAGGGCCGACTCCGTCTTCTTGTCGATATTCCGTCAAATCGGGAGGTGGAATTTCGTGCAGCGATTTCGTCGATCACGGGGGGAGCGCCGCCGGCGCCAACGCGGCCGGCTACAGCTACGACGGATAACACGAGCCCTGTTGCAGCGGAGAAGAAGAGTTTCATTATCCAAATTGTCGAGGCGGCGGCAAGCGGGCCAAAGTGATCGCGCTCATATTCCTCAAGGAGCGGCGGTCTCCAGTACGTCGCCGATTTTAAGTATGCCGTTTCTTTGAGACAGCAATGGCAGCAAGAGCAATGTGCGCCGCGGCAAGTCAGCAACTGAACAAACAAAAGACACAGCGGACTGGAGACCGCCAATCGTTGGAAAAATGATTGCGGTTACCTTTGCTCTCCCGGCAGAAAGCCGGGAATTCCTCCGGTCGCTGACCAATAAAGCTCGCGCTGATCGCGACGGCATCCGGATCATTCGAGGTAAGATTGCCGATCGGACGACTGAAGTCCTTCATACCGGCGTTGGAGAAAATGTTTGTCGGACGCGCATCGGAAAATTTCTACAAGACCAGCACTTCGACTATTTGATCAGTGCGGGCTTTGCGGGCGCGCTCAATGATGAACTGCGCATTGGCGACCTCCTTTTGGCGGAGAATTTTTCAACCGCTAACCTGAGTCAGACGCGTCCATCGACTTCAGGTTCACCGATTCATTTTGGGAAACTTCTAACCGTACCTGCGTTAATCGAATCGGGTGAGGAACGAAAAAAACTTGCGCTCACATCGAGAGCAGTGGCAGTGGACATGGAGACGGAGTTCATCGCGCGCGCCTGCGCGGCTCAGGCGATTCCGCTGCTTTCACTTCGAGTAATCAGCGATACACCGAAGGAACTTTTTCCAGCTCCACCGGATGTTCTTTTCGACATCCAACGACAGCAAATACCGGTGCGGAAACTAGCGATGTACCTTTTTGTAAATCCGCATCACGTCCCCCATCTAATTCAATTCGGGCGAAGGATTGCCCGCGCACGCAAGGTTCTGGCGGATGCGCTTGTGAACGTTGTGCGTGATCTATAGCTGTCCATGTCGACAGCTTCTCATTAACACCGGGCTTTACTCCGGTGATTACAGACGCCCGCGCAGACCAGCCGTTTCAACCGCTTTTGTTGGCTCGATGTATCCCGCGACGCGAGTTGGAGTGAGTGCGCATGTGGTGATGGTAAGCCGTTAACGCGGCTGATGTTCATTGTTGGAAACACCACCGGCCTGAAGGCCGGTGTTATCAAAGTTGGAGTCGCCGAAGCACGCGCCATCACTGTGCTGGCTCGATGTGAACAAGCACGTCGGCAATGCGCGAATCGCTGTGCTGGATTGCGTTTTTCACTTGGTGCGCAATGTCATGACCTTCGTGCACGGAAATCTTACCATCCACCCCAACGTGAAGATCGACATAAAAATCTAAACCCATTTTGCGAGCTCGGCATTTTTCAATTTCGATCACCCCGGGGACTCTGCTGGCAACTGAACAAACGGACGTCACGATTTTTCGCGGAGCGGTGTCCATGATTTCGTAAAAAGCGGGACGCAAGAGTCTGACGCCATTTGCGGCGATGACCATACAGGCGAAAATAGCAGCCCAATCATCGGCGCTCTGCCATCGCTTGCCACCGACCAAAGCGACTGAAATCCCAATGAATGCAGCCGCAGACGTCAGCGCATCGCTGCGGTGATGCCATGCATCGGTTTGCACTGCCGTACTCTCCACGTCGCGTCCGATCCGATTCGCATAACGAAACAATGTTTCTTTTGTCACAATCACTACGATCAATATCGCGAGGGTGTACGGTGCTGGCACGTGATGCGGCAGGAAGATTTCGCGCACGCTTTGAATGGCCAGGCCTACTGCAGCGGCGAGTACTCCGACTGAAACAATCGCGGCCGCAAGCGGCTCTGCTTTCCCGTGGCCATAGGGATGAGAAGCATCAGGCGGACGGGCCGCAACTTTCAAGCCGCTCCAGATGACGAACGATCCTGCGACATCGAGCCCGGATTCAATACCATCGGCGATGAGAACATAAGCGTGACCGAACACGCCACCGACAATCTTAGCGACCGCGAAAATCGAATTCACGATCATTCCGAAAAGCGCGACTCGGGCGCTCGTCCGCCAGGCAGATGAAGTCATCCCGCCAGGTGGCCGGCCGGTTTGCCCGGCTGCAACGCTATGCGTAGCATTGCGGGCAGGCAGATTTGTCTTGGAAGCATCAGTTTGCCGTACCATCGATGAACAAAACTATAACTGCAGCCGTGTACGAAACGCACGGAAATCCAGCAGACGTGTTACACGTCGAATCACAACCATCGCCGATACCAGCCGCTGGTGAAGTTATCGTGAAGATGCGCGCAGCGCCCATCAATCCCGCTGACTTAAATCAGATCGAAGGAAAATATCCGGTGCGCGCTCAGCTGCCGGCCACGCCTGGATTCGAAGGCGCAGGAGTTGTTGCCGAGGTAAGCCCGGACGTGGCGGAGGTCACCACGGGGGCATTAGTAATCCTTCCTCATAACGTAGGCACATGGCGCGACGCCGTGGCAGTAAAGGCCGGTGAATTAGTTATCGTCCCTGCTGGGATTGAGCCTCTGCACGCAGCCATGTTGAAAATTAATCCGATGACCGCGTGGCGATTGCTGCACGATTATGTGGATCTGGCACGCGGCGATTGGCTAATTCAGAATGCAGCGAATTCGGCCGCAGGACGCGCGGTCATTCAAATCGCACGCGAACTCGGCTACAAAACCGTAAACGTCGTGCGACGCT
>QHOR01000085.1:9103-9705 GCA_003219395.1 Verrucomicrobiota bacterium
TGGTAGATAGTGAAAATCTTCGCCACGAGGTGAAAGAGTTCATGGCCGGAATTCCGATCAACCTGGCATTGAACGCAGTTGGTGGCGAAAGTCCACTGCGTCTGGCAAATTGTCTCGCGCCGGGATCAACGCTCGTAACTTACGGCGCGATGAGCTTGCAGCCGCTGAAGATTCCCAATGGGCTGCTCATTTTCAAAGATCTCCGTTTCCGCGGCATTTGGATCAACAAATGGTACGACAATGCAACTCCGGCACAACGAAGGGAAGCGTTTCAACATTTGTTCGAAATGGCGAAACGCGGTTTGCTGCAGACGAAAGTAGAAAAAGCATATCCGTTGGGCGAGGCAAAAACGGCTGTTTCACATGCAGCGCGCGGCCAGCGAAGCGGCAAGGTCATTTTCGAGTTTGCGGCATAGCCACACCTGTGTAGCCTCGCAAATGATGCGTTGTTTCTCCCCCCGCGTCCTTCTTTTGCTTGGACTGGCCGGTAGTCTCGGCATCCGTCATCTCGAATGCGCAACTGTCCCGGAACCGGGTGATTTGCGCGCCGCGGGGAAAGTAGCGTTCCCGATATCGTGCACGCCTTCTGTCCAATCTGAATT
>QHOR01000085.1:9722-15329 GCA_003219395.1 Verrucomicrobiota bacterium
CGTTGCTGCATTCATTCTTCTACGAAGAGGCGCGGCGCGTTTTCACGTCGGTAGCTGAGCGCGATCCCGAATGCGCCATGGCTCAGTGGGGCATCGCCATGACGTGGTGGCATCCGATCTGGACGCCGCCCAGACCTGATGAGATGAGCGCCGGCAAAGCGGCCATTGAAAAAGCAATGAGAATGAATGCCGGAACGGATCCAGAGCGCGGATTCATTACGGCACTCAATATTTATTACAACACACCGGACGGGTCGAGCGCAGGCGTGGTGGGACAATCGTGTCACGGACCCGTCGGTCCACGGGACCGTGTGATCGCTTACGAAAAAGCGATGGACCAGCTGCACCAGAAGTATCCGCACGATTTTGAGGTGCAAGCCTTCTATGGTTTCGCGGTCCTGGGGGTTGGGTACGCCACGCCCGACGATACGAGTTTGTCGAAACAGCTCGAGGCAGCCGCCGTCTTTGAAAAGCTTTGGAAGCAAAACCCAAATCATCCCGGCGTCGTTCATTACCTGATCCATTGCTATGATTACCCAACACTCGCCCAACGCGGATTAGCTGCAGCGCAGAGTTATGCTGCCATCGCGCCATGGGTACCGCATGCGCTGCACATGCCGTCGCACATTTTCACGCGTCTGGGTATGTGGGATGAATCGATCGCTGCGAATACAGCTTCAGCCGAAGCTTCGCGTGCATACGCAGCTATGCGCCATCGCGATGCCACTGAATCCGAAGAGTTACACGCGCTCGATTACATGGCCTATTCTTACTTGCAGGAGGCCCGGGACACTGAGGCGAAAAAAATTGTCGAGCTTGCCGCCAAGGTTCGTAAGACAAATCCCGAGTTGGAATTCGGCGCGGCTTATGCTTTAGCAGCAATTCCCACGCGTTATGCCTTCGAGCGGAATGATTGGTCGTTGGCTGCAGCATTGACCATTCCAAATGTCCCCCACTGGTCATCTTTCCCATTCATGGAAGCCTTGATTGAATATGGTCACGCGCTCGGACGCGCGCACACCGGCGATCTCAATGGCGCGCGTAAAGCAATCGCCCGGATGCAGCAATTACGCGAAGCGACGAAGGATCCCAAGTTCGATTATTTTAAGAAGCATCTCGACCTGCAGACGCAAGCGGCTGCGGCCTGGGTGACCGCAGCCGCAGGTAAAAAGAATGAGGCGATTGAAATGCTCCGTCGCGCCGCGGACGCAGAGGACATTCTCGGCAAGCACCCGGTGTCGCCCGGTGCATTTATTCCGATCCGCGAACAACTTGGCAGTCTGTTGCTCGAAGCGGGTGATTCAAAAGAAGCACGGCGCGAGTTTGAGACCGCACTCAAGATTTATCCGGGACGGTTCAGAGGACTGTATGGTGCGGCGCGAGCTGCCGAGCAAACCGGCGACAAGCAAAACGCTAGCCGCTATTACGCGAAGCTGGCTGCACAAACCGTAAAAGCTGCCAGCTCACGAGATGAATTGAATCACGTTCGCGAATTCCTCACCGACGAAGCTAAAGCGACGGAACCGAACAACGTCAGCGTTCGCAAGTAGCAAAGGTCGGGCGGATCCTGCGTGCAAAATGCCGTTCGCGATCATTGCTTTGGTTCTCATTCTCGCGCGCACCATCACTGAACTGTGGCTGAGCGGACTCAACCAGCGTCACGTGCGCCAGCACGCGAATGAACTGCCATCTGTATTCCGCGGAATCATCGACGCGCCGATGTATCGCCGGTCAGTGGATTACACACTGGCCAAGAGCCGCTTTGGCGACGTCGTCAACGTGTTCGATACAGTGCTGCTGATTGCGGTGCTTTTTAGCGGATTGTTGCCATGGTTCTTTGAAAGATTCAGCGTGAGTCTCGGCACTTCGACTCTGGCCATGGCCGGTTTTCTTTTCCTTACAGCCATTGTGCTGAGCATTCCAGGATTGCCGTTCGCCTGGTACGCGCAATTCAAAATTGAAGAGCGATTCGGTTTCAACACCACAAGCATAAAAACGTGGATCGCCGATCGTGTGAAAGGATTTCTGCTCGCAGCGCTGCTTGGCTACCCGTTGCTTCTGCTGGTATTAAAACTGATCGAGTGGACTGGCACAATCTGGTGGCTTTGGGCGGCCGCGCTTGTCATTGTCTTTCAATTGATTCTGCTGTTGATCGCGCCGGCAGTTATCATGCCGCTTTTCAACAAGTTCACACCACTGCCCGAAGGAGAGTTGCGCCAACGTCTCTTTGCACTGGCGCAGCGTACTAAATTTCCCACGCGCAGCATCGAAGTGATGGACGGCAGTAAACGCTCCCGTCACTCCAACGCGTTTTTTACCGGCTTTGGAGGCCTTAGAAAAATCGTGCTATTTGACACATTGATCGCACAGCTTACCGAACCGGAGCTGGAAGCTGTACTCGCGCACGAGATCGGACATTACAAAAAGCGCCACATAATCAAGATGCTCGCGGTTTCCATCGCTGGTGTATTTCTCGGATTCGCCGCAATCGCGTGGCTTGCGCGCCAGCAGTGGTTTTATCGCGCGTTTGGTTTCGCTTATCACGGAGGGTTTGCCGCCGCGAATGTGCTCCCGGCCATATTGCTGTTCGCGCTGCTGGCAGAGACAATAACCTTCTGGGTTTCGCCGTTCATTCACAACTGGTCGCGCCGTTTTGAATACCAGGCGGATGCATTTGCGTGTGCGACAATAGAAGAGACGCAGTCACTGGTTCAAGCATTGCGCAAATTGAGCGAAAAAAACCTCAGCAATCTCACGCCTCATCCGTTTTACAGCAGGTTTTATTACTCGCATCCCACGCTGCTCGAACGGGAACGCGCTTTGCGAAAAGCGGCTTAGCGGATACGTAGAATGGCTGATACAGCCACCAGTTGCATTGTTTTGTCGTGTCGAGCGAAGAAACCACTGGCGCTATTTTCTGACAGTTTGCCAAAAAAGACCTGAGATCCTTCGTTTCACTTAGAATAACGAGCTTCTATCATGCTGAGAGTCATTGTTGTTGGGGCGGGAATTAACGGCGTCGCTGCTGCCATCGAATTAAACAAACGCGGGCATCGGGTGATCCTGATCGATCCAGGACCTTTACCGCATCCGCTGGCGGCATCGACCGATATCAGTAAAGCGGTTCGCGCAGCTTATGGCGCGGATGAAGACTACACAGATCTAGCCGAACGCTCAATCGAACTATGGCGCAAATGGAACGCAGAATTCGGCGCCGAGTTGTATCACGAAATTGGCGTGATGTTCGTGCGTCGCAGGGAGATGAAGCCGGGCGATTTCGAATACGAAAGTTTCAGAACATTGGAACGGCGCGGACACAAGGTTCAGCGAATGAATTCAGCGAAACTCTGGAAGCGATTTCCAGCGTGGAATCCTGAATTGTTCCGAGATGGTGTTCTTGAGCTTGAGGCGGGTTACGCGGAGAGCGGGCGTGTTGTTGCGGCGCTTGTCGAACGCGCCAAATCCAGGGGTGTCGAGCTGCGCAGCGGCAGCCGTTTTGCACGTTTAGATGAACATGATCAGCGCGTTGAGGGAATTATCGTCCATGACGAAGAGCGGATCGCTGCCGATCGCATCGTGATCGCGGTCGGCGCGTGGACGCCCTATCTGCTGCCGTTTACGAAAAAGTTCTTTCGCGCCAGCGGTCAACCGGTGTTTCACTTGAAACCGCCGCAACCTGATCTCTTTGTTTCTGAACGTTTTCCTGTTTTTGGAGCGGACATCACGACGACCGGATATTACGGCTTTCCGATCAATCGTGACGGTGTCGTGAAGATCGCCAATCACGGGATCGGACGTGAACTGTCTCCTGAATCTCCTCGAGGAAGAAGAGAACCTGCGCAAGTTCTTATCATGGGCGTTTCCCGCGCTCGCCGAAGCGCCAATCGTTTACACGCGGTTGTGCATGTATTGCGATACTCACGATGGGAATTTTTGGATCGCATCCGATCCGGAACATGAGGGACTCGTGATCGCCGCGGGTGATTGTGGACATGGGTTCAAATTTGCCCCGGTACTCGGAGAAATAATTGCCGATGCCGTCGAACAAAAATCCAATCCGATTCTGGAAAAATTTCGCTGGCGATCCGCAATACCTGTCGGAAGCGGGACAGACGTTGCGCGTTTTCGAGGCGAGCATGAATCGACAACGTGATCCTTGGAAAAGAACAGGGATTCTGAACGAATCCAGCTAACGACTGGCAAGGGTGCGGCGATACAACGCCTCGTACCGCGGCACAACGCGATCCGCTGAAAACCTTTCCATCACCCGAACGCGACTCTGTTCACCGAGTTCACGCGCTAAATCCGGAAATTCGACGAGCGCGTCCAGCGCTGCAGCCGCCGCGGTTATGTCGCCAAATGGATATAGAGAAGCGTCACCCACCACTTCGGGAATACCGCCGACACGAAACGCGACGACCGGTTTCCCATAAAATGCCGTCTCCAGAATGCTCAGACCAAAGCTTTCATATTCGGATGTGTAAAGTCCGGCATCGGCGGCTTCTAAATACTCTTCTACCGCAGATGTGTTGTGACGAACGACGACGCTCTCGCGGAGTTTCAACTCATCGAGCAGTGGCTCGTAAGGTTTGAAAGAGTCGCCTGCTAAGATGAACAATTTGAGGCGCGCGCGGTTCTTCGCCATGGCAATCGTGCGCAATAGTAGATCAATACGTTTGACGGGCCGCAAATTTGACATGTGTAACACAAGAAATTTGTCCGCTACGCCGAGATCGCGTCGAACTTCTTCACGCCTCCTCTTGGGTTTATTCGGAGTGAAGAAATTCGGAATCACTTCAATCGGCCGTTTCAAACGAAAAGTTTCCTGGGTTTGAGTTCGCAGACTCTCTGAAACGGCGGTCACCGCATCGGAATGCACCAGGGCATGCTCAATGGCGGTGCGGTAATCAGGATCCTGGCCAAGCAGAGTGGTATCGCTTCCGTGCAAAGTTGTGACGATGCGTGGAGCTGACGATCCCACGATTTGCGAGGCTAAACACGCAGCGAGCGCGTGTGGTACTGCATAATGAACATGAAAAAGATCAAGCCGCTGGGAGCGCGCCACTTCCGCCATTTTTACCGCGAGCGGCAGCGTGTAGTCAGGACACGGAAACAATGCGTTGTTCGCAAATACGACTCGATGAAAATGCAGGCCCTCCTGTGGCAAGTCCAGGCGGACAGGTTGAGCATAACTAAAGAAGTAAACTTCATGACCACGGCGTGCCAATTCCGACCCGAGGGCCGTCGCCAAAATCCCACTTCCGCCAATTAACGGAAAACAAGCAATACCAATTTTGAGCGGCCTCGATTCCATTACAGTTCTGTATAGGCGCGATCGAAGTCAGAAATTTCGTCCCGCTTGATGAATTTCACGTTAGGGGCATCCGCCTTGTTGATGTAATGCTGCTCGCTCGCACCAGCCACGTAATGCGTGCATCGAATCACTGATTGCATCCAACGGAAACGCGTATCCCGGGTGGGACTGATTTGCTCCGGACCAAATGCTTCTCCCGGAATTTCTAAAAAACGATTGCCTCCTTTGTGTAGCAGGAACTTCCCGTCCCGATAACGCGTGCGAACGATCTCTCCTTTGTAACGCTTATCGAC
>QHOR01000085.1:15342-16665 GCA_003219395.1 Verrucomicrobiota bacterium
CACAGCACGCGCTCGGAATTCGGGTGCACTGGATCGCTCCACTCGCACATCTTCCAGTAATCCCATCCGCGTGTACATCTCGAGACAGAAGTCTGCGACATTGGAACATTTAGTTTCCTTGAAGTGTTCAACCAAAGGCGGCGGAACATAATTTGGAAGTTGTCGGGTAGTTTTCTGCTGCCACTCCGGAATAACGCGCTTGGCGTACAGCGGTGAAAACTGTTTTTGGATCCGATTTTCGAATTGAAAGTTTAGCGCCACTTCCTGGTTGCTGTTCCGGTCTCGCAAAATTGTAATCGTCTCACGCGGGTCATGATCGCTGTCGTGAAAGAAGAGGACGGTTTCACCGCCAATCTCTTTTTGAAGACGCCGGGCGGCCAGAATTTTAGCGAACAAAAACCGCTTGGGGAAAAATCCGCACGGTTGCTGGCCGAAACAAATAATCGGATGATCCATCGATCAGCAGTTTCATACCGCAGCGGAAGGTTCCGTGCCGCGAAAGATAGTTTGCTGTAAGACCGGCGCCATAATTAGCACAGCCGCGCATCCAATAAAATTGTACCACAGGTAACCAATATTCGTCGTAGCGAACAGAACGAAGACGACTGTTTGGGCAAGGAGCGCGGCAAAAAACACGGCCGATCCGGTAATCCGACGAACAAAGAAAGCCGCCAGAAAGAGACCAAGAATACTGCCGTAGAACACCGAACCGAGAATGTTGCCCGCTTCGATCAGATTTTCGACCAAGCTGGCAAACGAAGCGACTCCGATGGCAACCAAACCCCATGCCGCCGTAAGAGCCTTCGCCGCGATCACATAATGATGATCGCTCGCGTTCGGTCGAATCAAGGGGCGATAGAAGTCGATCGCTGTGGTGGAACCAAGAGCATTTAGAGTGGCCGCTGTCGCAGACATGGTCGCGCACAAGATCACTGCGATCAGTAATCCGACAAGCCCGTGCGGCATTTGTTGAAGAATAAAAGTAATAAATACGTAATCCGATTCCTTGCTTTTTGGATCTGCGCCCGCTTGCTGGAGGATTACTTTGGTTCGATCGCGCAAGTCGCGCGCCCGCGTGTCGAGTTCGCGGACCTTGCTAATCGCCGTATCACGCTCATTTGAGGAAGCATTGGATGCGCTGGAAACAGCGCGAATGGCAGCACGCTTTTGGGTAAAGACGTTATCGGATTGCGTTTGCAACGCCGCTAGTTGCGGCGCATAACCGCTCTCCATGGCGCGTTGGTACGCCGGCTGATTGAAATAAGCGGGCGGTTTTTCAAACTGATAAAACATGAAAACGATCGCGCCAAGCAGCAGAATGAA
>QHOR01000341.1 GCA_003219395.1 Verrucomicrobiota bacterium
CATTCACGGGCGCGTTATGGGGGCTGTTGATTTTGCGGCGCAGACTTTCGCTCGTTAACGCGGCGGCAGCCTTGGCCGGCTTCGTGATTGGGTACGCGCCGGCCATTGCATTTAACATCACGCACCACTTTACCAACTGGCGCTATTTGATAATCGAAAGGCCAGGAGGAGGATTTTCGTCGCTCTTTCACATTTCAACGTTCGGGCGAATTTTCCTTGATGAAATGCCGAAATTCTTCGGCCCCGACACTGTTCTCTGGTACTATCCGGAAACGCCGGCATCGGGCTACGTGTTTTACGCAATTACGCTTTTCGCCGTGGGTGTAGCGATATGGCCCTTCGCAAGATCGCCGTCAAAAATCATACGAGCGATGCGGGGAGATCTAACGGATCACCTGCAAAAAAGAGATTTTGATATGCTGGTGCTGACCGCAGTTTGCTTTGTCCCATACCTGACGATGCCCGCTGGCGTACCGAGCTATTTCTTCGGCGGATGTTTCTTTTTGTCCGTGCTCACCGGGCGAATGTTGGAACGCTCTTTTTCTTCATCAAAACTGCTGCCGCGGCTTGCGGGCGCGGGTGCGCTCGGCGCGATTTTCGTTACCGGGGGTCTGGTCATGGTCAAAGTCGGACAGGAAAATCAGATCGAAACACTCTCCTTCTGTAACGAGCGCAATAATTACTGCATGACACGAATTTCCGGGGCGGACATGGAAGGCGTTGAACAGGATCTGCGCCAGCACAATGTGACGTCGGTCTGGACGACCATCTCATTTGTTTATCCGCTGCTGTTCGAGAGCGGTGAGACATTGGCCGTTTCTAATGCGATTTTCGAATATCCCCATCGCGTTTATCCACAGAAAATCCCGTGGCGTGAGCCGAGCGTCAATCCGGACGCGGCATTCGTCATCGAAACTGATGCCCCTTTTCGTTCGTTGCTGGAGGCGCGTTGCGCACAGGCCTTCGGCAGAGCGCCATTCGTTTATGAGCACGGGAAATTAACCATTGTCACAGAACACGAATAAGCATGAATCTCATTCCACTGGTGAATGAGGATGTGACTCCACGTTCCGTATTCGTGCGGCTACGCTGAAGGCCGCGGGAGAGCAGGTGCGGGATGCACCATCGGCCATTGCTGGTGGTCCGATCTCCGCGCTTCGTCGTTTCCCGATCGGTAATCATGATCGGAAATATTCTCGCTAATGCACCGTTTCACCGGTTCAAAAATTTTCAAAAAAACGCAAAAAAAAGCTTGCCAGTCGCCGACGGGTTCCGCTAAACGGGATGCTGACGCGACAAATGCGTCCAGAAAGCCGTTCAAAAAAACCTTGAAAAAACTGAAAAAAAAGCTTGTCAGCGTACGGAAATTTCAATAACCGTGGCAGAACCTAACCAAACCAATGGAGAAACTAATGACTAAAAACGTTCTAAATAAACTTGGATTCCTTCGCACCGCTTTCATTGCGAGCGTCGGGCTTCCCTTAATTTTTGCATCGAACGCATTCGCGCAGTTGCCTGCTCCGGCTGCTCCAGCACCGCCGGGCGCGCCAGCGCCTTCGGCCGAGGTCGAGCGCGTCATCGTGACTGGTTCGAATATTCCCACGGCGGAAGAGACGGGCCCGAATCCAGTGGACACCTATCGACCGCAGGACATCGAAAAACTGGGTATCCGCAACGCAACCGACCTTCAAACATTCATCCCGCAGGAGGCGGGCGGAACCGTTAACCAAAACATCGGAAATGGTGGTGACGGTAGCGTCCAACTCAACCTGCGCGGCATCTTGGCGAAGGAGACTTTGGTTCTGATTGACGGCAAACGGGTGGCCTTCGGTTCGTTGGGCGTCGCCGGGTTTAGCGGAGGTCCGGACATTCAGTTGATACCCTTTCCCATGGTCGATCACATCGACATTCTGAAGGATGGCGCCTCGGCTGTGTACGGTTCCGATGCGATCGCTGGCGTGGTCAACTTCTTCCTGGTCCACAAATTCCGCGGTCTGGAGATTGGTGGCACGTACGGGAACACAAACCTTGGAGCCTCCAATGAGATGGGTGAATGGGAAGCGTGGTTGAAAGCCGGCACTGGCGATGACAAGACAGATATCGTGGTGAGCGCCGATTTCTATCAGCGCGTGGGCGGTATTTTCGGTCGTGACCGCGATCTTTCTTCCAACGGCAATTTCACTAGGTTCGGCGGATCGCAGCGGCAATTTCCCTGGTCGCGTGCAAACTCGCCGTTTGATTCCCAGTTTGTTTTTCAGCGCAAACACCCCGCGGCCGCATTCAGCTCCCAATGCCTCGACTTCACCATTTTACATCAGCCCTAACGCGTTCGGCCTGGGGCAAAATCTGGGGGATCCGAATGCTTTGGATGGGAACTACGTTGCCTACAACTTTGCCTCGGTTACACCAGCGTTGCCTCCGGCAGACCGTCAAGTGTACTACGGCTCGTTCGTCCGCGATCTATGCGACAAATACCTGACTGTATTTGCCGACTTCAAATATGCGCGGTCGTATTTCGATTCGTCGCTGGCAGCAGTGCCATTTACGCCAGATCCATTTCACCAGACCGGCACTAACTCGTTCTTTAGTCCCAGTGGCATTAGTGTGCCAATCTCGAATCCGTTTAATCCCTTCACAGTCGGCGACACGACCCTGGTCGTTAACGGAGTACCGGTGCCAATGACCACTGGGGTCCGATTCCGCGGGATTAACGACACAGGTCCAAGGAGTGAGAAGTTCACTTACTGGGATCAACTCTTTGATGTCGGGCTGCGGGGCGAGATGGGCGAATTCGGGGATTACTTCAAGACGTGGAACTGGGAAATGGGCTTCCGTTACTCCCGCAACGAGGGACAAGACCTGTCGATTGGCGAAGTGAGCCAGCCTGGACTGCGCGATGCCCTGTTGGATACCAATCCGGCCACGGCATTTAATGCGTTTGGTGGCTTTTTCCGCCAGAACAGCGCGAGAGCCAGGCAAGCTGTTTATGTTACTCTGCATAACTCAGGTGAATATGAGTTGCCGATTTACTATGCCACCTTTAACGGTGACTTGTTTAATCTGCCCGCCGGGCCGGTCTCCTTCGCCATTGGTGGCGAGTACGACGCGCCGAGGTTCACTCGCGATCGTGACGCTCTCAATAACACCTTTAACTCCATTGGCTCGGTGGATGGGCAAAGCTTCCGTGTGAATCGGGATATCTGGGGAATCTATGAGGAAGTGCGGGTGCCATGAACTTTCCTGGCTTCTACAGCTTCGAGGTAGACTTCGCCGAGCGGGAGGAATGGTACAGCCAGAACACCTCTACGGTGCTGCCTTCTGGGCTCTTCCCGGGCCAGCAGGCGTTTCACAGCACTTATAACGCGCAAAAACCCAAGATATCAATACGCTGGCAGCCGCTTGATCCCAAATATATCGGCGCAGTGACCCTGCGCGGCAGCTACAGCGAGGCATTCCATGCGCCGCAGCTGTCAGAGATTACGCCTGCTTCTTCGCAAAACTTCCCGATTGTGGCAGATCCATTTTCGGGCCAGACCGAGCCACAGATTGAGGAACGTATTTTAGGAAATCCTGCTACGCATCCGGAAGTGGCGTATGAATGGACCTACGGAATTGTTTACAGTCCGAAATGGGTCAAGGGCCTGACTC
The DNA here is from genome assembly GCA_003219395.1 of Verrucomicrobiota bacterium. Classification (GTDB taxonomy): domain Bacteria; phylum Verrucomicrobiota; class Verrucomicrobiia; order Chthoniobacterales; family UBA10450; genus Udaeobacter. The sequence continues at coordinate 3,649 of QHOR01000341.1, forward strand.
TAAGCGCGGATTGGTGGCACATTGATATGCGCGACATCGTGGCGACCCGAGGTGCGCAAACGATCATCCAGGAGAATCCTCCACCAAATAATGGCGCGTCAACCGTTATAGGTGCTGGCGGGGCGACTGTAGTTCGTTCTGCTGGTGACAATCCGGGTGAACCTGGGCCAGTGACGCTGGTTATCGATCCCAGCGCCAATCTTTCCGGCGCAATATTTGAAGGTCTCGACTATGAAGCCATCTATATCCTGGATTCGACGATCTTTGGTGGCGGCGATTGGGGCAGGTTGACGACCACGGTGAACGGCACCTGGCTATCCCGGGCTGAGTTTCAAGCTGCATCTAACGTAAAGCGGGTCGGCATCAATGGCGAATTCCTTCCGCCGGCATTTGCGCTAACCAGTTCGCTGCCATGGCATCGAGCCAACTTCAGTATCTTCTACGACGGCCCGGCGGACACCTGGATGCAGGGATTGGATGTCGGAGCGGTAGTACACTGGACCGGTCAATACGAAGATGACAATGCCAGTCTGACAGGATCGACCAAGCTCAACGAGCCGAGAAGCGGTCCGTTGGACTTCCGTGCGCGCAAAGTGTCTGCGTTAACCACGCTGGACCTGCTGTTAAACTACACCTTCAACCTGCCACCGCCTGCTCCGGCGGAGGTGCCTGGGTTTGCCAAGGATGGCGGGAAGAACGTGAAGATGAAGGATGGCAAGGAGAAGAATGTCGTCCCGGTTTCCACGGCTGAGTACGGGTGCAAAGATTGGAAGTGGTGGCTGAACAACACCACGGTCACGCTCGGCATGCAGAATGTGACTGACGAAGATCCGCCATTTGTGGCTGGTAGCTTCGAGAACGGCTATGACGAGTCGCTGACCACCATCAAGGGCCGGTTCTGGTACGTCGGACTAAAGAAAAGATTCTAAGGAATCAGCTAGCACAATTCACAGCGGCCGGGCTCCTGCGAGAGCCCGGCCGTTTGCTTTTGGCAATGCGACCATATATCGCTCTTGTTAAAAACCCCGGAGGCCAAATGTCAGTCGCGCACCACGGAATGTTTACTATCGTGCGCGTCACCCGGCGCCTCCATGATAGGCTCTACGCAGCACGTAATACAGTCGACCTTGCGCGCGCAGCAGATTTGTGAGAGTCCCCGCTCGCCGAACCGTTGTTTTTAGGCGCTCGTCTAAGGGTACGGTAAATACGTGGCCGAATGCCAGTGAATCGTTCGAAAGCCACGCTAAAAACATCCGCGCTTCGAAATCCGAGAGATTGAGCAATGCTTTCAATGCTATTGCGAGGAACTAATAATCGTTGCTGCGCTTCGGCTATACGGGCTTCTGCGACAAATTGAGCAGGGGTTTTGCCAAAGGCTTCATGGAACAAACGAGTAAAGTTACGACGGGACATGGCCGCTCGTTGCGCGAGAGCGTCTATGGAAAGATCGTCACCGAGGTGAGAGAAGATCCACGCGGGAAGATCCGCGAAACGGTCAGACGATTGGATCTGAAATTTCAGAGCCTCAGAACATTGTTCTTGTTCGCCGGACCGTTTGACCTGAACAACCAGTTCGCGGGCCAAAGCGAGCGCCACATGACGGCCGTAATCATCCTCAACCAGCCCGAGCGCGAAGTCGACAGCCGAGGTTCCACCGGCACACGTATAGAAAGGGCCGTCTTGAACAAAGAGATTATTGGGATTAAGGCGGAGCTGGGAAAATCGCGAAGCAACATCTTTCGCAAAGCGCCAATGAACCACAGCTTGGCGCCCATCCAGGAGGCCGGTTGCCGCTAGTGCGTAAATACCTCTTCCGACAGCTGCGACGCGTCGCGT
>QHOR01000344.1:0-2708 GCA_003219395.1 Verrucomicrobiota bacterium
AATCCTTGTTACCGCGAACGCCGGGGTCTGGTCCAGCCATGGGCGTGTCATCAACAACGTTTGTGACGGCGCTGGGATTACGTTCTCGGGTAGTAACGGTGTGGTGGCCGGCAACCAGATAACCAGATCGGGATCAGGCAGCGGTATCTTTGTACAAGGTTTGCCCAGCACGCACGCGCCAACCATCATCGGCAACGTCTGTAGCGGCGGGAGTTCCGGTTTTGATGCTGCGCAGGGAGGCAGATGGTGGTCCGTCAGTGGATTCGAAGTATGGGCGCCGGATGCTGTAATTTGTAACAACATTGCCCACGATAACGACGGCGGTGGATTCGCGGTTGGCGGCGCAAACAGCCTGGTAATTGGGAATAAAGCCTACAATAATGGGCGGGGGCGCCATGGCGCGGCCGGATTTAATGCCCGCATAAATTTGACTCGAGGAACATCCGCGTCTCATTCGGTGTTCATAGGGAATGCGTCGTACGACACACGCTATCCCAGAAGCGATGCCACTCAAGATTACGGTTATCTCGAACAAGACAGTCGGCTGACGGATATCAAACAGTTCGCGAACGACTACGCTCATAACAGGGTCGGGCCTGTTAAGCATGCTAGCGGTAGCGGCCAGGCGCCGATTTCGTCTGAAATGAAAAATAAGTTGAAAGCGCTTGCGCAAGATCCTGACATTCCGGACGGCATCCGTCGCCTTATCAGCCAATATCTCAGTCGATAGAAAAACCTTCTAGTAAAGCGCCGCTCATATATAGAATCCAAAGTCGATAATCGATCCGAACGCAAGCGAGGCGGAAATCGCAACGAGCCGTCGTTACCGCTGGAGTATAACAAAAAGCCGCCACGCGGCGAAACGTGACGGCTGATTGTGAAATGCTGCCGTTGCTAAGGCGGGCGCGGCTTTACTTGACCACTCTCGCCGCAGGCTTGTTGATCTCAAGCTGGGCGCTTACCTTTTGGATTAGCGCAGCCTGCTCTTTCAGCTGGGCCATGAGCATCCGGAGTTCTTGCTGCTGTTGGGCGACCGTTGCTTGCAACTTCTCAACTTTGCGATTGAGCATGGCTTGCTTTTGGGGTTGGGTCGCTTGGCGCTCAGGAATGGCTTCGGGATTGCCTTGGAGAGCAGATAGAGGCACCTTGTTTCCATTGGCATCGACGGTAAACGTGCCTAACTTTCCACTGCTGTCGACGCCTACGATACCGACAAAAGTCGCGGAGGAAATGGGCTGGCCGGCGATGTTGCTGATGTAACAGCTGTTATCAAGCTGGCCAAGTCGCTGTCGACGCCAGACAAGAACGCGCCGATTGCGATGATGTTACTGCCGGTGGTTACACCAAACCCCGCTTCGGAACCAATGAAGACGCCGCTACCGCCCGTACTGACATCGTCGCCTGATCGCCAACCTAGTGCGGTGTTGTTACTGCCGGTGGTCAGGGACTCGAGCGCGCGCCAGCCAACTGCCACGTTTTCCTGGCCGCTTGTTTCGGAAACGAGGGCTATGCTGCCAAGGGCGGTGTTAGCGCCGTCAAAAGCGCCGGTGCCATTGAAACTTCCTAGGGCAGAGTCACCAACTGCCACGTTAGAGTCGGTGGTTGTGTTTTCCCTGAGTGCATCCGCCAATGGCCGTGTTAAAACCACCGGTGGTGTTGTTCCTTAGCGCTGCAGCGCCAATTCCGGTGAGATGGTTGCCGGTGGTATTCATGAAGCCCACTCGATAGCCAATAGCCAAGTTGAAGTTGGCGGTGTTGTTTAGGAGCGCCCCAGCGCCAATGGCCATGTTAAAGTTGCCGGTGGTGTTGCTGGCAAGCGCGCCAGAACCAATTCCCACGTTATAAGCGCCGGTAGTATTGTCGCGAAGTGCATTGCTTCCGACGGCGGTATTGTTGATCCCCACGGCAGTGTTGACGTCATGCAGAGCGTTATCGCCCTCAGCGGTGTTGCCGCCGGGATAGCCGCCATCCGGCGAGGGCGCCGGCAGGAGCGCTTTCGCTGTCTATGAAAGCCCAAAACAGACGAGCGCCAGCGAGACGAGAACAAAACCGCATCGCCCCGACAGCGACCGGCCGATTGATTGTATGAAGGATAGAGTTGTCATAGTTTTATTGTTATTCTTTTGTTGAGTTGTGGATTGTTAAACTGCATTGACTGCAATCCAGTTCCGCGCGGACCCACGAAGCATCCTGACCAGGCGCCTTAGAACAGCGGCTTGACTCCGGGTGACTCGGGGCTCCAGCAGAATCTGGAGATCGCGCTAAGCGGCAGTAACAGCGTAGATCGAACCCCACGGGCTTCTTCAGTCCGGCCGAAGATGCGTTGAAACGTCGGATAACGTGATCGACTGCTGGTTTTAGCAACCGCCACGAATGTGGTCAAGCTTTATGTGTAGAGCGGGCGTACGGTCGTTTTGAAAAAATGTCCTGAGTCACGCGAAACCGCGTAGTGGATCCCTCATTAATGGTTACTAAAGAGGAGCTTCGTATAGGGGATTGCGGTCTACGTCGCAAGCACTTCGAACACTCAGTTGCTTACTTTGATGGCCAAGCGCCGGTAGCCTGGCTCACTCGTTCTTGCCGGTCAAATTAGTAACTTGTTGTCGTCGTTACGCTCAACGGGATTTTCGCTCTTCTGGTGCAACCGAATGGCCCATTTGCAATCTCTCATTCTGGGCCTGTGCAAGCTGTTTGCGCAAATCGTCAAT
>QHOR01000344.1:2762-7214 GCA_003219395.1 Verrucomicrobiota bacterium
CAGTGTTGATTTCGTGGTGTGAAACGCGCCATCCAGTGTCCCGACGTACTCAACTCGTTTGCGAAACGCGCTCTCCATTTTGTCTGCTGCGGCCTGTGAGCTCTCGGTTGGCTGAGGCCTGTTTTCGATTTCGGCGGAAAGTCGCTGCGCTGCTTCAATCATTGCGGGATCAGTAGCAGGATCGTGTGACTGGAAATCGTTAGGCACTGCGGAGCTATTTATCCGCTCTGCGAGTGGCTCAAGACATTTGGTTGTGTAGGGCTCTTTGAGAAAGCTAAACAACGAACGCATCGTCGATTCGGCATTAGCGATTAAATCTGCGTAGCGGATCCGATAGACGACATTGGGCCCGTAAGCCTGTTCAGCCTCGACACATGCGCTGACCGTTCGAAGCCAATACCGGTACGCTTCTTGTTCGTTTGGAACGAGCTGAACGCCAGAGAGACGGTGGAAGTTGAGCATCGAATGCACGACTGCGCGTACGTCGCGGAAAATGTGAACAAAAAGAGCGTTCGGAAACAGTTTGCGTAAACCGCAGATGTAGAAGGAATATTCGGGCGTTCCATCCACCCAGCGTTCCTTCGGACCGGCTGAGGTGCTGGTCGCTTCAAGCCAGCGCGCGTCAATTTTCAATTCCTTACTCCTGGTTTCGCGCTTTCGTTCCAGATCTTTGCGATGGCAAAGGATTAAGTCATTGATGGTCCGGCCGAATGTGGCAAACAGCTCCTCGGATCCGACGTCCATCGCGCTTAAAATCGAGTAATCGCCGCGCGCTGTGCCAATTTGGTGGGCGATGGCGACGCTAATCGCGAACTGCCCGATCCAACCTGACTCCGGAACTGGAAACAAATTTGGATGGTGACCCAAACACCAGGCGAGAATGCTGGTTCCCGAGCGCGGCGACCCCACTACAAAGATCGGTCTGTTTGTTCTATCCTGCATTGCAACGTAAAAGGCGTGTGCGGGATGACTCGCCAGCTCTTTTGATTTTTTCGGCTAAGGCGACTCATCTTACATTAGTCAGCAAACTTTGCATCCCAGATGGCGGAAATTGTCAATGACTGGAGGCAGCAGCGCATCATGGTTTCTTATTGCTGAGCAACTTGCGCTGATCAATTGAAGCTCGTAAGTCACGCATGGATATGGCTAACGACCCCATCATTGGATTCCAAGAACTCGCGCAGATGAATAAATGCATTGATGCTCCTCGAGCGGATCAAGCCGTCTACGATGAGTGCATCTCGGTCGCTGGATGGATCTATGCCGAGGGACGTCCTCCCGCAACCTGCCGCGTGCGCGCATGGCTTGATGGCACTGCCATCGGCGAAAGCAGACTGCTGTTTGCGCGTCCTGATGTCTCTGACTTTCTGTCTTTGGCAAATGATGTGCCCACTGCATTCCGCTTCCTGGCGCGCGCGCCTGAATGCAAGGCATCGCGGGATGTGAGGATCGAATTAACTGCGTCATGGAAAGGCGATCCCGCCGAATACCTGATTGGAGAAGTGGCTGTGCACCTCGTTCCAGCTTTTCTACAGAAGCGCGATATGGGTAACATAGTCTTCCCGGCGCAAAGCAGACTGCTTCATCGCGAAAACATTTATGGTTCCGGTCCGCCGGTGTTTGAACCAGGGGCGGAGATGTTGCGCCTTATCCTCGAGTATCTATCGCCTCGCAGTTCCGTCGTTGATGTGGGCTGCGGAGCAGGTGCCTACGGTCCGGCCCTCATCACGGCAGGACATCAATGGACCGGTTTGGAAGTGAATCCAGACTGCTTGCAGTTACTGAAGCAGCGCGATCTGCCATCTCGAAAGATCGAACCGGGAATGGAGCGGTTTCCCTGTGCGGACGAGGAGTTTGTTGCGGCAATCTGCATCGAGGTGCTCGAGCATATTGAGTATCCGCAGCCGTTCCTGAAAGAGATCTCGCGGGTCATTCGCCAGCGGGCATTTTTCTCAGTGCCCAATGTCGAGGTGATTCCCTATTTCAAAGATTGGGAAACTGTTCCCTGGCACATGCTGGAGGGCGATCACAAAAATTTTTTCACCCGTACCAGTCTCTGCAAACTCCTCATTCCCCATTTCCCGCACGTAGAGGTTTTCTCGTGCAGTGAACATCCGCTACGGACGCGGGATGGGATCGCGCTTCATGCGCATCTGTGCGCGGTGGCAGATAAGCGTTAGTGTTGGTGGAATCAGCGTCCGTGCGCTTTCGTTTTTCCGAAGTCATTACTCCGAGAATTCGATTTTTCGGCGGATAGGTTTCGACCAGAGCGTGATATTTTTTGTACAAATGGGCGACCAGTTCCTGATCGAAAAGATTGGTTGTGATACTCATCGATGTCTCGTGATGGCGATAAAGGCAAAGAACGTTTGGCAAAAAGCTCACTCGTAATTTGGCCTGCGCAATTCTGAGCCATAGCTCGTAATCTTCCCATCCGAACCAGCCGAATTTGTACAATTCAGTGTCATATCCGCCGATTTCGATGAGTTGGCGCCGGTCAATTAATGCCATTGCATCAATGTAGGGGCGCTCGACTAACATTTGCGGGTCCCAATCGAAATAGGAAAGCAGTCCCGGCGTGTGGGTGTAATCGCCTTCAAAACGGCAGAGCATCGAGTAAACAGCTGTGGAGTTGTCATTAACTATCTTGTTATGTAACTGCTCGAGCGCGCGCGGAAAAATCATGTTGTCTGCGTCCAGGATGAAAGCGTAAGGGGAGCGCGCCACCTCGAGCCCTACGTTGCGCGCGTCCGCCAGCCCGGTATTGAACCGTTTGTCGACAATACGAACGGGGTGTCGCGAGTTTTCCTGCGCCCGGATGGCTCTTGCCAACGAATCATCGCTCGAGGCGTCATTGACAATTACTACCTCGATTCCGCCAGGCAGCGCCGTCGTGCAGGAATCCTCCAGACTTTTGAGGCACTCGGAAATGAAGGCCGCGTAGTTGTAAAGCGTGATGACCACAGAAATTGCCGGCGCGTCACCACCAATGCGCCGATTGTCGAGCAGCTGGAAAATCGGTTCTCCCCTTTGTCTCGCCCTTTGCTGAGCATCAAGACGCTCGACATAACCGCGCCGCATATCAGAGAGCTCTACAATGTCGTGAGTTGCATTTATCAGCGCTGTGGATTTCCCCTTAACTGTTTCTGGTTTTCGATTTACTCCTCGAAACACGTTTGAGAGATCCTCGCGCAGAGCCGAAACGAGCAGATCAATAGGACTTCGCGAAATGCGGTTGGCCAGCGCATCCGGAAGTGGCTCTGTTTTTAAAGGGGCTTCCGTATCCGCTTCCATGTTAAAACCGACGCGTGTGACCGCATTTTCTGCCCGGAAGGCGTTCTCAATCTGGTTCAGGAACGCGCGGCAATTGTCTTTCTGCGTGAAACGTTCACGCACAAAATCGTAGGCTGCTTCTGCGATCGCTTTGCGCTCGTCTTCGTGTTCCAGATAGTATTCGCAACACGTGGTTAGGTACTCTGCTTTCGCCATGACAAGATGTTTACCCGGGATTAATGGCGCGAATCCTCGGCAGGGTTCCGTAATCATGCAGCAACGATTCGCCAGGGCGACCAGCGCTCGGTGCCACTCGAAATAGGGCGACTCTGAGTAATGAACATTCAGCAGGATCTTTGTCCTTTGTAGCAGCGCGTTGCGTCTTGTTGCCGGCAAGTAACTGCGAGTGGTTTCAGTTTTTGCAAATCCGAGTGGAACCAATCTAAGGTGACAGTTGCGGGCAGCGAACCAATCGGCGTTAGCCGCTATGAATTCTTCACGTCGATCGGTCATCGCAGCCAGAACGCAGACGTCGATATTTTCCTCCGAGTTTGCTGTGGGATCTGCCTTTTCAAGCAATGGGTGATAACCAAGCGGCAAATGAAAACAGCGCAGCCCGTGTTCGCGATATCCAGCAACCCCAGATAAATGAATGTCGAGCATGGCGCGTGCATGCGGAGCCATGACCAAGTTGCTGTGAAACCACTCGCTCTCAGGCTGCTCCGTACCCAGCAAGAAAAGGTGATTTGTCAGGCGCCGAATCTCCTCCGAAGGGAGTTGATATCTTAGGAACAAGTTAAAGAACTCGTGAGGCGTAACTACAATTTGGATTTTTCCTTCTTCGGTTTTTTCGGCCGGAATTTGATCCACGAAAAGTTGCGCCTCACAGCCCGCGGCTCCGAAGCCGGCACAAAGTAACTCGGCGATTTCGCGAATAAACAGATTGGATTTTGAAGTCACAAACAAATGGACCGTCTTGATTTCACCGGCTGGACTGGGCACGCCCGTGAACGTTTTGATGTTCTGATAGTGGGGGCCTCTCTCCGTCTGCTCCACTAACTCTGGACGGGCGCTGGCCGTCATTTCTTTCGGCTTCCCAGGGAAGAGCTCTGCGAGCGCGGTCACCAGAACATGCTCGACCCGTGGCAGGCCTATGCGCCCGAAGAATGCAATAGGAAA
>QHOR01000344.1:7228-7677 GCA_003219395.1 Verrucomicrobiota bacterium
GAAGAGATTTTCTCATGGTCGCGGACTTGGATTGTGACCTGACTTTGGCCAACAGGCAGTTCGAGCTCGAGAAGAAATCCGCTTTCCGCTGCTTCCGGAAAATCGGGGTAGGCGGCGGCAACCACTGGTGTTGATCTCTTACGCCGAGCCTTGAAAATGGATCGCCGTCGCAATACTGAGCGAACAATTCCACGAATTCCGTAAGTCGGCTGACCCTGCCGATGTAAAAGCCAGCCGCTGATTTTGGTTTGCTTGCCGAAGGAAATCGATCGTAGCGGCGCATCGAAATGAAACAGATAATCTGCGACCGCGTTTTTTGGCAGGTTTGGCTCTCTCATTTCTGTTTGATATCGACGGCGTTAATGTCGCACAATTAAGCGTCAACAGTCTGCCACGGTTTGGTGGTTCGTGGCGGAAAAGCCAGAGTGAAGAGATTTTCTCCAAGCGAG
>QHOR01000345.1:0-3600 GCA_003219395.1 Verrucomicrobiota bacterium
TTTGCGCCGGAGCCGAAACAGCCCTAAACCGCAATCCAACACGACGAACATGACCACGACCACACACCAGACACAGCCGAGCGCGCCCTACGAAAATGCGCCTCTAACGAACTTTGCGTTGCCGAAAAATCAGGAAAAAATGCGGGCCGCATTGCGCGAACAGCACAACCAATTTGGCCGCAAAGTTCCACTCACAATCAACGGCGAGAAGATCTGGGCCGACAAGATGTTTTCCTCGGTCAATCCAAGCGAGCCAGACCAAGTCGTCGGCTATGCTGCCGAAGCTGGCATCCCCGAAGCGGAGCGCGCCGTCGCCGCCGCGCGCATGGCGTTCGCGAAATGGCGGCGGACTTCGTTTGAAGAGCGCTGTCGAGTATTGGAACGCGCCGCGGAAATTCTCGAGCGGCGCCGATTCGAGCTTTCTGCGCTGGAGGTCTTTGAGGTCGGCAAACCGTGGGCGGAAGCAGACGGCGATATTCGCGAAGCGATCGATTTCTGTACTTTTTACGCCCGGCAAATGCGCTTGATAGGCCGGCCACGGCTCACGCAAAATGTGCCCGGCGAAGACAGCTATCACCACTACTGGCCCCGCGGCGTGGCACTGGTCATTGCGCCCTGGAATTTCCCAATGGCCATCTTGTGCGGCATGGTCAGCGCGGCGCTCGTCACCGGCAACACTGTGATCATGAAGCCGTCCGAGCAATCGGTCATCATCGGCGCTATGCTAATGGAAATTTACGAAGAAGCCGGTGTGCCGCCCGGCGTATTGAATTTCCTGAATGGCAAAGGGTCCGTCATCGGCGCCCACATGGTCGATCACAAAGACGTTGATTTGATCGCCTTCACTGGATCGCGCGAGGTTGGCTTATGGATTTGGGAGACTGCCGGTAAAACGCGCGAGGGCCAGCGCGAGCTCAAGCGCGTCATCTGCGAGATGGGCGGCAAAAACGCCATGATCGTCGATTCTGATGCCGATCTGGATGAAGCGATTGTCGATTCGATTTATTCGGCGTTCGGTTTTCAGGGTCAGAAATGTTCCGCGCTCTCGCGGCTGATCCTTCTCGAAGAAAACTATGACCGCGTGATGGAACGTTTGCTCGGTGCCGCCGCGAGTGTGCGCGTCGGTAACCCTGAAGAACCGGGCATCGTCGTCGGGCCGGTCGTTGACGAGGCCGCTTACCGACGCATTCTCGATTACATCGAAGTCGGCAAGAGTGAGGCGACACTGGCCTATCAGGCAAAGGAACTCCCGCCTCACGGTTACTTCATTCCGCCCACCATTTTCACCGGAGTGAAACCAAACATGCGCATCGCGCGGGAGGAGATTTTCGGCCCAGTACTGAGCGTACTAAAAGTCCGCGACCTGGATGAAGCAATAGAAGTCGCCAACGGCACCGATTACGCATTGACGGGCGGATTTTTCTCGCGAAGCCCCGCCAACATCGAACGCATCAAAGCGCAGCTGGAAGCTGGTAATGTCTATATCAATCGGCCGTGAGCGGCGGAGGCACTAAAGCCGGTGGCGGAGATTATTTGCTGAATTTTCTTGTCCCGCGCGTGGTGACCGAAAACGTGGCACGCCACGGCCTGGCTCCAGAAAAAACGCCGGAATACCATGACGAATTTCTTTGGCCAAGAAGATAGTCGCACCGACCCTGTGGTGACCGGCAAAACCACAAAACACTCGCTACTGATCTAATGGGCGACCTTTGCTTAGCAGCTTCACCACCGTGACCACCATGTAGAGCACCGGCCAGGCCGAGGTCAGAACAATCAATGCAAACACCGCCATTTCCCTCGCTCGTTCCCGTGCAGCCTCGATTCGAAATTCGCGTCCCAAATTGTAAAAGTTCCTGAATCCGTATCGGTCCTCCCCGTCGTAAGGTGAAAAATAGCCGCCGCGCGATTGGCCAAAACCAGAATGGAAAAAGTAGTCGGTGTGCGGCAGCTGCCCTTTGCCAGCCGTGGAAGGACTTCTGGGTTTCATAAGCAAAAACCTCGTGTCGAAACCGTCAAGTATGATACCACGTCCAAAAAAGGAATCAGCCTGAAAAATAGCCCTCATCCATGACGGCAAGTCAGCTGAGCCACGGCAAATGAAAGCGATTTCTTATGGCGCCTTTAAACTGCTGGTCCGACTCGTGCTCGGCTGCTTCACACGTGTTCGCGTATCTCGACGGGAAAATGCAAGCCGCGCCGGCGGATTCGTGTTGGCGGCAAATCACATCAGCCCTTTTGATCCATTTCTGATTTCGCTGGTCGTGCAACGGAAAATCGACTGGATGGCAATGGCCGAATTTTTTCAGACGCGGATCTGTGGATTTTTCCTGCGCGCGATCGATGCATTCCCGGCAGAGCGAGACCGTGCGGATCGCAAAACGATTCGGACGGCAATTGAGCGCTTAAAAAAAGGCCGCATCGTTGGCCTGTTCCCAGAGGGCGGGATTCGCGACGGCGCGCGCTCGCTGCTCGAAGGCGCGCCCCTCCGGCCGGGCGCATCGACGCTTGCGCATATCGCCGGCGTGCCAATTTTGCCGTGCGTCATTCTTGGCAGCGATCGCCTCTATTCAATAAAATCCCGAAGGCTTTCTGGACTGCGACGCACGCCAGTCTGGATTGCGTTTGGAAATCCAATTTCACCTTCTCCCGGTCTCGAGAAATCAGAAGAGCGCGCGCGAATCGAATCTGAATTGGCAGCTGCATTCAAAAATCTCTACGCGGAACTGCAACGAACATTTCGTCTGACGACCCACGATCTGCCGCACCCGCCCCGGGAACGGATGAAACCTTGTAAGGGAAGCGGGCGCCGGGGCGACCTTGCCGCTCCCAAAACAGGCGACCGGAGCGATTGCCGTACAATTCAGCGGGATGGATTTCGACGGCTTCGCGCGAGCGGAATCGACGCATTCCTATGCGCATCAATGAACTTCCTTCATACTCGCCATCGGCTAAATGGTGGCAGCCGCGACGAGATGGAGCGATACGTGGAGGAATGCGAACGGCTCAACGCTCAGCAGTATTATGCCTCGCCCAGCGATACTACTCTTGTTGAAGCACTGAAAAACGGTCGCGCGGTTATCGAATGGCGCAGCCCAATCAAAACGCAATTCGCGGCAAATAATGTCGCGTGCGCGGATTTTTTTCCTTCAGAACGTGGTCTGGACGCACCGACCGTTTTAATTTTGCATGCGCTAATGTCCGCAAGCCGGGTCGGCTATCGGCGTTGCGCGGCGCAGTTTAATGAGTTCGGCTGGACCGCATGCTTCATCCATCTCCCATACCATTATTCGCGTGTCCCGCGGGGCTATTGGAATGGTGAGCTTGCGATCACCTGCGATCTCATCCGCAACGCCGAAGGGCTCCGGCAAGGCGTAAGTGAGTTACGCCAATTGATGAGTGCGTTGCGCGAACGCGGATCTCGAGAATTCGGGGTACTGGCCACGAGCTACGGCGGTTGGATCGGAGCATTACTTGCAATGGTGGAGCGTGACCTGCGTTTCGTCGCATTGATGGCACCGATCGTGAACATCGAGCACGCTATCTGGGAGAGCCCTGCAGCGCGCTCCATCCGCCGCGAATTGCGCAGTGCCAAGATCGAAC
>QHOR01000345.1:3759-4222 GCA_003219395.1 Verrucomicrobiota bacterium
ATCGCATGCTGCGCGACACAATCACTCGATTGCAACAGCGTGGAGATTTGTAATGTTCGTTGCTCTCATTAACCGCGCGCTTCAGCGCGGCGTGCGCCAGCCCCATATTCAAAGCCGTTTAACGGCTTGCCGGCGAGATGGCTTGCGGGGCACCTGGCTGAAGTCCGGTGTCACTGAGATGTTGGTCTAAGTCCCAGAAATTCCAGACTTGGTCCAAGATCGCGAAATGCGGCTTCTGCGAGAACATTGTGGCCTTCGACCGAAGCATGCCAGCCGTCGATCGGGTGAAGCAGTTCCACTCGACTCAGGTCAGCCATCGCCAAGCCATCTGAATATCGCAATTGCAGATTCGAGTTGTCAGCGAGTTCGTCGTTCAAATCATTCACCATGCCGCGCAACTCCTCGTTCACCATCTCTGCGAGTCGAACCAGATTGGCGCGGTACGCTGGACGGAAGGATGTGA
>QHOR01000345.1:4284-5877 GCA_003219395.1 Verrucomicrobiota bacterium
GAAATTGACAAGACCGTACACGACGATCGCAATCCGGTGAGGCTGTGCACGGGCGCGACCAAGCAGCCGATACATCTGTCGCTCGAAATTTTCCCCGAAACCATGGCTCAGTTGTTGCAGACGTTTCTCCGGCTGCTCAACCTCCGCGGGAACGCACCGCCACGCCCAATCAACGTTATTGTGCCCGATCGAGATTAGCGTCAAATCGGGAAAACGGTTCATCGCGAGCAAGCCGTCAATTTGACCGGAGAAATTGCGCGTCCGAAGAATTTTTCGGAAAAAATCCTGGCGCTCCCCTTCGTGATCGACGAGCGCTCCGATGCCGGCGCATTCAATCGCAACGAACGGAGTGAACTCTTCCAGTTTCTTCGAAACGCTCTGAATACCTGCTGGCGCCGGACTACTGTCGAGAAACCAGTTATTCCCGCGGCAAGTTCGCGCACGCCAAAACGTGCCACAGATCGATGAGACATAGACTCCCGTGCAGACACTGTCGCCGATCAAGGCTATGTGTGGCAGCCGCGCGATCAGCTCAGCGCGCGTGATTTCGCCGTTTCGATACGCGAGGAAGTCGGAATAAAAACGAGAAGTGGGTTTGCTAATCCGCTTCAGAAAATTTGCGCTGACAACACGGGCAAGCGTGCACATGAGTTCTACTAGTGGAAACGAACCTCATCACTGTTGAAGTTTCATTCCAACCAACCCATTTCTTCGAGCAGACGACGAAATTCGGCATCATCCATCGAGAGCGCCGGCAACCATTCGCCAAGCGGCTCGCGTTTCCACCAGGCTTTCCCGCCGATTGGAGCGAATCGATAACGATAAAGCCGCGCCCGAATGTAATGAGGCGGCGCGTCCGGGAAAGGGTTGTTAGCGAGGAGCGAAAGCGTGCTCGTATCGTTATGCAGAAGTTTCCATGCAAAATGCAGCGTCCATGGATATTCCGAGGGCGAAGCCATCGCAGCGAACCAGATCTGCCAGTCAATCCGTGGCTGATAAGGCGCGACGAACGGCGGCCGCCGGTTTGGATTGCCCGGCTTCGCTTTAAACTCGTATTCCTTCCACTGGGTATCGCCCGTAATGATTGAATCGTCTGTGCCCTCAAAGACAATTTCTTGCCGTTCCCGGCCGACCGTGCCGAACGCTCCATAAGTATTTACAAGATCGAGGGGATCGTACGAATAATTCATCAGCTGTCGTCCTGAAACGAGATTGAGCACAGGCGCGACGCTTAGGTACACAACGAGAATCGCCACCGCTATCCCGATGGCATTGTTGGTGCGCGAAGGCTCCGATTCCTCTGCTGCGCGTTCGGCACGTCTAGCCAATACCGCCGGTAAAAAATGGCGCAGGAAGGTATCATCAAAGCACGCCAGAAAAGGAACGATCGTCAGGTAATTGAGGAAGGACAGATTACCACTGACGATGAGGAAGATCTGAAATGTCACGAGCAAGACGCCCGCGATATGACGCATATGTCGAGGGCCAAATGAAAACCACGGCACCACGAGTTCGACGAAATGGTTCCATATCGCCTCGAATTTGTGAAACCAAAGCGGCGCGAAGTGAAGATAGCGACTGACGGGGCTCGGG
>QHOR01000018.1 GCA_003219395.1 Verrucomicrobiota bacterium
CCGAAACAGTGATGCTCGGGCCGAAACCGCCCGGTCCCAGACCATCGGCGTCTACGTTGGCGAAGATCGTCGCCGGACCCTGTCCACCAGTCGGATTCTGATAGGTCACGATGACCTTCCCGCCGTTCGGGCCAGGCCCGACGGCGATACCGCCGAAGCTGCCAGTCGCTGAGGGAATCGCCTGTTGCGCGTTGAACGGTCCCCAAGTACCGAGGCCCGTCACTGGTGCCCCACGCGCAACCATGCTTCCGTTCTGGTTCCAATCGACCCACACACTGCCGTTGCCCACAGCGATTGAGGGTTGGTCAATGCTGCCGGTGCCCGCCGTTACCGGTGCACTGAATGTGACGCCGCCATCGGTGCTCAAAATCACGTTGATTTGGTCGACGTTGTTGTTGATGTAGACCAGGAAGAGGTTGCCGAACGCGTCCCAGGCCGCCTGCCCGTCGCAGCACGCCACACCAGTGGCGATCGTGCCGCGCGTCCAAGTTGCACCGGCATCTGTTGAATACGCGCGGAAGATGCTGGGTGTGCCGGGGTCGTTCGACGTGGCTACGATATTGTTCGTGTTGCTGGGGTTGACGTTGACGAAACTCTCAGCCTGGTTGCCGGCAGTGGCGCTCACGTTGACAACCGCCTCGAGGCAGGTCAGCGGTATGAACAGATCGATCGGTTTCGACGCACGCTCTTTGGGCTTTATACATTTGCGTGTGCCGTCGGGCACATCGATGCCGCCGGTCGGCGCAAGCACCTGCGCATGCAAGCTGGATCTGACAGGCGCGAGCAACGCGAAAACGGTGGCAAGCAGGATGAGGTAGCGACGTGTGTTCATATGTATTTTCTTATTGATGCGGCGAGTAAGATCGGATTGAAGGCCACTCGCAGGCGCCGAGATTGTTGAAGTATTGCCGAACGAGTGTCGAGCCTTATTTTGACTACGCAGATCTTGGCGCCAAGCCGTCAGGTGGATCACGGCCTGTCGTGACGAACAACAGATCTGAACGAATGCGCGCAGACGAGTATTGACAATTACGACTCAGTCGGATGGACTGAAAAAATGAAACCCCAAAAATTCATTCTGGCACTGCTTGCATTGACATTTGCTTTGGCTCCGCAATCGCCTAAAACGACATTCGCGCAGGCCTATCAAAAGAAATACAGCGCCAGATTGATTTCGCCGAAAGCGGGAGAGGTTTTGAGTCCTGGACAAGTTGTGAGGATTGAATGGACGGCGGATTTTCCAAATGTGGACCTGACAATGTGTGAAACGGAAGTTCTCCTTTCTCTCGATGGTGGCAAGACAATCTACATGCTTCTTACAGAGCAGCGTAACCCGAAGGTGCAATATTTCGATTGGACGGTCCCGAATACGCCTACCAATATGGCGGTTCTGGATATTCGCTTCGGGTGTCTGAATCTTTACCCCGAAACACGAAGCCTTCAGCTTCGATCCGCTTTTGTGATCGGTCCGGCGAGTAATTAATTTTTCACTCTTCGGTGGCTTACCGGGGGGATGAGACTACAGCTGTCTTCGTTGCTCGTCACAGCATGAGACGGCAGTTTTATTATCGCTAATAGGCCCATCCCATCGTGGCATTGGGGAAGTGAAGCACTGCCTTCACCGTTTCAATACCTCTGACTCTTTGATCTCTTAGCTTCGGCCTCAGCTTTTCGCATGGTAACGTGTTTTTAACTACCTAATATCGCACTCGGGTCGTGTTGTGGTTCTCCGATTGACAGCAGCCGGAAACCATAGGTCGTTGCGTTGCGTTATCCGCTATGAAGCTCCTACCCAGATGCATATTCTCCACCCTCGCACTCGGCCTCCTGGCTGTTCCGGCTACGGTGCGGGCGCAAGTGACTAATGGAGAACAAAACCCGCATTTCCCCGACACAACCTCAAGATCTGACGCCGCATCGCTGCAGAAAAAAGCAGCGCAAGCCCAAGCCCGGATCCGCGCGAATAAGGGCGATCGAGACCAGCTAAAGAGTGCGGTCAAGACCAACGAGGTCGCCTCGGCCAAACAAGTCCTCCTCAGAAACGGATTCACCGCTGAAGATTTGGAAAATGCGAAGATTACTCTATTAACGGGTGGAGGAAAGGGAGGCGAAGACGAGATAAACATTTCTGCCGTGTGTTGTAATCCTAAGGAAATCACAATTCAACGATCCCTGGATTACTTCACAAAATAGCGGTGCCAGAGACCATGTCGGTTCGATCGATCGTTAGGCGTTGTATTAATTAGGTTGGCTGCGTGTAAAGAGATGCGCGGCGAGAGAGATCACCACCTTTCTGCTTTTGTTCGCGCGAGCTTCCCGAATAAAGAGTGATCACTGCTTACATCGGCACCGCGCTCGTCGAAGACTGAAGAGTGCGCAGCGCGAGCAAGCTAGGACTTTAAGATGCGGAGGGGGTGAGATTCGAACTCACGAGGCCTTTCGGCCTTCCGGTTTTCAAGACCGGCGCAATCAACCGCTCTGCCACCCCTCCAGAAAATGTGATTGGTGATTGGTGATCAGATTGAGGATTATAGCAACATTACTCCATCATTGCATTACTCTCATTGGCAATTAGAGAGTCGCGTTGCACTGCGATCGCATCTTAGGATTTAATTTGCTCGACGCGGCGATATGTTCATGTGAACTTATAGTGTGGCAAAGAATTTCCGGCCGGTTGTTCACGAGACTCCCCAAAGTCGCACGGCCATTCGGGGACGTGGCGCATCATGGAGTCCAGCCAATCGCTTCGAGAAGTTGCACATCGATCAAAATGATCTCGATGTGGTCGATTTCGCGCCTGAACCAGAAGAGACACCGCGACGGGAAACCCAATATTTTCGCGATGGAACCAAATCGATCATCACTCGTAACAACAGTCCCGATGTCGGGTTTGAGACGAGCCTCAATCCGTACCGAGGCTGCGAGCATGGCTGCATTTATTGTTATGCGCGGCCAACGCACGAATATCTCGGTCTTTCAGCCGGGCTCGATTTCGAAAGCAAGATCATGGTGAAAACAAATGCGCCAGAATTATTGCGCGCGGAGCTTGAATCCCGCCGGTGGAAGCCGCAAACGCTGGTGATGAGCGGCGTCACCGATCCGTATCAGCCGATCGAGCGAAAACTCGGCATAACGCGCGGCTGCTTGGAAGTTCTGGCAAAATTTCACAATCCCGTGGCGATCATTACAAAAAACCGACTCGTTACACGCGACATCGATCTTTTACGCAGCCTTGCGGCGCACAATGCAGCGGCGGTAAACGTTTCAGTCACTTCGTTGGACTCGAGTTTGCAGCGAGTGCTCGAGCCACGAACGTCTTCACCTCAAGCACGCCTTGATGCAATCCGGCAACTTCGCGACGCGGGGATTCCAACTGGTGTAATGGTTGCACCGATCATTCCGGGCCTCACCGACCACGAAGTTCCGGGAATTATCAACGCTTGCGCTAAAGCGGGCGCGCAGTTCGCCGGGTATACAATTGTCCGGCTGCCCTGGGCGGTCGCGCCACTGTTCGAACACTGGCTCGAGGAACACTTTCCCGACCGCAGAGAGAAGGTGTTGGGGCGCATCCGCGATTTGCGCGGGAAGCGGCTCAATAACTCGCAATGGCACACGCGCATGACTGGGGAAGGCATCTTTGCCGAGCAGATCGCGTCCATGTTTGCCGTCTCCTGCAGGCGCAGTCGAATGGCAGCGCGCCCAAAACTGTCCAGCGCGTCATTTCAACGGCCGACGACGCAGCCAGAGCTTTTCAATTGAAATCATCTCCTCTCCAAGGAGAACTCGTGCAGCCATCTCCCACGTCACAAACGAAATAACAAGCGGCGACTGCGAGCTGCACTAGGTGCGGATAGGCGGTACCGGAGGCCGTGCTGATTCATCAACACCGCGTCGGTTAAGTCCCCGTTTAATTCCTGGCTCCTCCCCTCGCAGTGCGTTGCATTCAGTGGCACTCTTTAATCAGGAGAGCCCGAGAGGCGATCTTCATCGGAAAATGGCCTAGCGGTATCAAGTGGGCGTTTAATGCACGGCCGTCGCTACCGCGAATTCTTTTTTACCGTCGGTGAACACGAGGAGCGCTTCATTTTCCTTTAGACCGAGCGCTTTTCGAGCGCGGTCCAGTTGTTTACTGGAATCGGTAAATTCCACATAACGTTCCCCGGCGCTAAGTGGAACCGCGGTTTTGGTCTTCGCCCTTTTCATGCCCTCGCGGCATTTTTGCGCCGAATTCCATGAGCGCAAGGTGTTTTTCTTTGTCGGCAAGTTGATGACTCGGAAGTGAGGCGAAAAAAATGCCTCATTTGGCGAACTTTCCTCAGGCTTGGCTACGATGCGCGCCCGGAACGCTGTTTTCATTAGTAAGAACTATTGGCAGCGCGTACGCGGAGTCGAACGCGTGTACCAGTTTTGAGAGGGTGTATCCTTCCCGCACCAGATTAGGTTGACAGAACCAGCCAATGATCCGGCCCGCTTCTATGGCTGTTCGTACCGCTTCGATCCGTCACGGGATAAGCTAACATGCGCCTGCTCTCATTGATGAATTCTGCACGTTTTACGCGCTCACAGAGCTCTTCACAAGTCCAGAACAAGTCGGCAGAGATCCGGTGAAGGCTACTGATTGTTGGCCACGAGTTGCAGCGTGGGCTTATTCGCTTCGAGCTGTGCGCTCACTTTTTGAATTTGCGCTGCGTGCTCTTTCACTGTCGCGATGAGAGCCTCCATTCCGGATTTTAGCTGTGCAATCGTCGCTTGCTGCTCCTCGTTTTTCCGATGCTCTTTGAGGAACTCGTTGAGCAACATCGCGTTCACCGCTTCGTAGCGAACGGTATAAATTTCGCCGTTCTTGTCTCGCGTTACGAGCGCGGGATTCACCTTGGCTACTTCCTCGGCCACGAGGCCAAAACGCAACGTGTGCTCAGCATCGATTTCCTTCCTGTAACGGAACGTGACAGGTTCCAGGGCAAGAATCGCTTCACTTGCCTTGTTCATAGCCTTAATTTCATCCTTAAAGCGTTCTGAGGACGGTGCGACACCAAGTTGGCCGTTCGCATCGACAACGACTGGCGAGCCGTTCACTGCTGTTCCGCTAATCCCGGCGATAAACGTAGCCGTATGCGTCCCCACGGCGCCGATGCGGATTGTGTCGGACTCTCCATCAATCCCAAGATTGTAGATATATATGTTGTTATCGCCGGTGAAAAGATTAGCACCAGCACCATCACCCAATGCGATGTTGTCGTCGCCAATGTAGGCATTTCTGAGTGCTCCAACATCGATGGCGGTGTTATTGTTGCCGGTATGAGGGCTAAAGAGCGCCCCAATGCCGACAGCCGTGTTGCCGCCACCGCTTGTGTTAAAAAGGGCTTGAACACCGACAGCCGTGTTGCCGCCACCGTCAGAACCGAACCCCGCTTGGAATCCGACAGCTGTGTTGGCGCCACCGGTTGTGTTGCCATAGAGCGCAGTCATACCGACAGCCGTATTCTCGATGCCGGCGGTGTTGTTATGGAGCGCAGCTACGCCAGTGGCTGTGTTCCAAAAGCCGGTGGTGTTGCTGTAAAGCGCTATAGCGCCGTTGGCCGTATTCTGGTCGCCTGTGGTGTTGCTAAAAAGCGCTTGAGTACCGTCCGCAGTGTTGGCGTCACCGGTGGTGTTGCTACCCAGAGACAGTGCTCCATTAGCCGCATTGTAGTTACCCGCGGTGTTGTGAAAGAGGGCATATACTCCGCTGGCCGTGTTCTCGACTCCCGTCGTGTTGCTATAGAGGACATTACCGCCGGTCGCCGTGTTATTGGCACCAGTGGTGTTCAAAGACAGCGCGTTAACGCCGAGGGCCGTGTTGACGTTCCCGATGGTATTACTTTTGAGCGACGCGAAACCAACCGCAGTGTTAAATGTGCCGCTGGTCAGACTCAAAAGGGCGTTTTGCCCTTCTGCCGTGTTGCCACCGGCATAGCCGCCGTCCGGTGGTGGACTCACTGCTTGCGTGTTTTGGACGAGCGCAATACAGACGAGCGCAAATATCATTAGACCTAGTGCAATGTTTGCTTTCATGCCGGGGAGTCTCGGAAAAATCTCGCCAACTTGTCGAGGCGAAACTGTCCGACGACTTCAACGTTCGGTAGCCATTGTGACCAAGCAGTACCGATTCGGCTGCCTTAGGGATTGTTGACCATTTGCGGCGCAGGTTTGCTCGCTTCAAGCTGTGCGCTGACTTTCTGTAGGCCCGCGGTAAGTGCTTCAATTTGCTTTTGCTGCACCGCGAGTTTGAACTGAAAATTCTTCGCTAGCTGCTCCACTTTGCGATGCTCTTTGAGAAACTCGTTGAGCAACATGGCGTTCACCGCTTCGTAGCGAATGGTATAGGGTTTCCCTTCTTTATCGGTCAGCACCAGCGAGGGATCCATCCTCGCTACTTCTTCCGCCACTAAACCAAATTGCGGTGTATTCATGGTGTCGCTTCTATAATGAAACGTGACCGGTCGAAGCGACAAGATTACTTCACTGGCGCTGTCCATCGGCTTGATGTCTCTCTTAAAGCGTGCTGATGAGGTAAGCGTGCCCAGCTTCCCGCTCGAGTTAATAAAGACGGCAGCTCCACTTGTCGTGGTTTGACCGTTAATTCCTCCGATGAAACAGGCCGAGGCCCCCGGATCACCTGGCAAATTATCACCGATGTGGATCGTGTTGCTTTCTTGACCGGGGCCCACCACGCCTGCGCCAATATAGATGTTATTTGAACCCGACGTTTCAGTGGTACCAGCACCGGCCCCCAGAGCCGTATTATTAGCTCCGAAGAAGCCAGTGCCGGCACTGGCACCTAAAGCCGTATTGAAGTCACCGCCGGTTTGGGACATTGCGCCTGCACCGACGGCCGTGTTGTCGTTTGTACCGCCGGTTTGGAACATCGCGCCTTGGCCAACCGCCGTATTGCTGTTGCCGGCAAAGTTGGCCTGGAGCGCGAGTTGGCCGATGGCCGTATTGTTCCCGCCGGTGGTGCTATAAAGGAGCGCACCCTGGCCTATGGCCGTGTTTGCGCTGCCGGTCGTGTTGCCACTCAGAGCGAATGCTCCCGTGGCAGTATTTGTTATGCCGGTGATGTTGCTAAAAAGGGCGTATACTCCGTTGGCCGTGTTCTGGTATCCAATCGTGTTGCTATAGAGTGCATTACCACCGTTGGCCGTATTGTTGATACCAGTCGTGTTCAGGGACAGCGCATTAACTCCGATGGCCGTGTTGACCGTCCCGATGGTATTACTTTTGAGCGACGCGAAACCAACCGCGGTGTTCCATGTGCCGCTGGTAAGACTCAAAAGGGCGTTTTGCCCTTCAGCCGTGTTGCCTCCGGGATAGCCGCCGTCTGGCGGCGGGCTG
>QHOR01000342.1:0-2156 GCA_003219395.1 Verrucomicrobiota bacterium
TGACTGCCGCCCAGCAAAACGAAGCCCCGTTTTACGAAGCCCCGGCGACCGCAGCTTCATTTGGCAGTCGTTGTCAGCAGGGGAACTGTCTGCGGTAAATTCGATACGTCTTGTAGCGATCCGCTCCGATGGCTTCGAGAAACCGATTGATGGTAAAATTGTCTTCAAGCGTGAGACTCAGCTCTCCCGTGAACCCGCGTTTGATCATCGCGTCTTCGACGATCCGCAGCACGAGCATTTCAGCGATGCCGGCGCGGCGATATTTTTCAATCACGCCAAGTGCGATGAGCCGCGCAGTTCGCGTCCGGCTCTTGTGGTAAAGAAGTTTCACAAGACCAATTGGCAACCCAAAAGTGGTAAGCCGGCCATTGATATAGCGAAGGGCGACATTGATGTCGGGCACACATAGGATGAAGCCCACCGGCTCGTCGCCAATTTCCGCGATGAGTGTGAACTCCGGAATGACTAGCTGCTTGAGCTCATGCGTCATGAACTCCATCTCCGCTTCCGTGAATGGCACAAACCCCCAATTCTTTTCCCACGCTTGATTGTAAATTTGGCGAAGCCGCCTGCTTTCGTCGCGAATATTTTTGAGATTGCCAGGCCGGATAACGACCGGCCAGCGCTTCCGGAAACGTTCGGCCAGTGGTCGCAAACGGGCTGCTGCCCCGACTGGCTCAGCAAACCACCATGCGTACCAATCTTTCGCTTTTGTAAACCCGCAGCTCTCAATCAGGTCCCGATAGTACGGCGGATTGTGCGCGGTCAGTATAGTGGGAGGAAACTGAAACCCATTAATCAAGAGACCGCAGACATAGTTTGTTGAGTAGTCAATCGGCCCCATGATTTCAGCGCGTTCTTTTTTGCGAAGCCAACCCTCCGCGCGTTCAAAGAGCGCGGCAGCCACGTCACGATTGTTGATGCACTCAAACAAGCCGAAGCAGCCGACATTCGATTGGTGCAACGCATTGTAATTCGGATCGTCGCTCGCCATGATTCGGCCAACGATCTCGCCGTTTTTTCGAGCGAGAAATAATGCGGCGTCGCCATGTTTGTAGAACGGATGCCGTTTACGATCGAGGAACGCTTTGCGTTCGATTATCAATGGCGGCACCCAAGCCGGATCATTCGCGTAAATGCGCCATGGAAATTTGATGAACGCATTGCGCGCGTGGCGCGACGTCACTTCTGAAATTTCGATGTTCGACACGCAAAAATCCGCTACACCGCAGCCCGCGAGCTCTCGGTGAGGTTCAGCAGTGATTCGGCCATGCTTTCCTGGCGAAAGATGAGAAAAACGAACAGCAAATTAAGCGGGACGAGCTCAAACCAAAAATACCAGATCGGCTGCCCGATAAATAACAGGGCGAATAAAACCAGCATCCTGGTGTTCGTCATCAGCAGTCCCCACCACTTGAACATTGGCCTCGCCGAACTTCGATAACACTCCCTGAACCACGCTGGGAGCTGGCCGTGGAACAGTCCATTGACTTTATCACGCAGCTTTTTCACACCTGGCGCGAGGATTTCCTGTTGACGAGTGAAGTTCAAATACAGCGCTAGGAGAAGCTTATCCCACGGTCTCCTTCGCCATGTGAGGTTTCGATAATCAGATCGCAGTCCATAAGAAGAATCCATTCCAGTGCGTGCTGATTTTGTTACGAAATAAAGGTAGGTGCTACGGTAGTAATCAGCGGCTGCTCCTTGCAATGCATGGCTAATCCCCGCCGCCAGCGCGAGAAGGCAAATGGCTGGCGACGAGCCTTCGGCCAGATAACGGAGAGTCAAATGCACGTAAATGCTAAGGAACACCAGATGATCGGCAACGCTGTCTATGATACGACCTTGGCGACTTTCTCGGTGGGTAAGGCGCGCGAGCTGGCCATCCGCATTGTCAAGCACATTGGCGCAGACGTGCAACACCATGCCGACAATGTTCACGCGCAGATCACGATAATAATAAAGGTGTCCCGCAACGATCCCACATAGACCGGCCAGCCAGCTGACGGCAGCTGGCGTCATCTTGAGGCGGGCAAAAACGTCAGCCAGCCAAAATCCTACGCGTCTGTAAAAATAAAGATCGAGAACTCCCTCCACGTCGCGTGCTTTATAAGTCGCTTCGACGGGCGAATGCAGTGCCTCTGACTGGTGGGGCA